>JABDLH010000095.1 GCA_013003145.1 Flavobacteriaceae bacterium
GCGGGAGAGGGTTATGAACTTTTAGGCCCGACTGAAGAAAGTGAAACAGAAACGGCTTACAGTGATATTTTCGAGATAGATGAAACCTTCTTCAAGGATAATGCTCGCTTTACGCAGAAGATCAGAATAACTGACGGAGAAATCCAACAAGTAAAACTGGATTTATTTTACCAGGTGTGCATAGAAGTTTGTATTCCCGTTGAAGAAACCTTCTACTTTCCTTTGTATGGCCAGGAAGTTGTGATCGAAGAAGCTACGGTAGACGAGAGAAGCCTCGCCATGGGTGAATCTCTGAACATTGACCTCAAGAACCAGAAGTTGCTCAACCAATCTAATGGAGAGTCCCTGGAAGGTAGTGGAGGATTATGGGTGATCTTCGGCCTTGGGTTCTTAGGAGGACTACTGGCACTATTAACCCCCTGTGTATTTCCAATGATACCCCTGACTGTTTCATTCTTTACCAAACACTCACAGAAAAAATCTAAGGGGATTATAAATGCATTACTCTACGGTTTCTTTATCGTATTGATCTATTTCTTGCTCAGTCTGCCGTTCCATTTATTTGATTCTGTAGACTCCCAGATACTGAATACGATTGCGACCAATGTATGGCTGAACGTATTCTTTTTCCTGATTTTCGTCTTCTTTGCGTTTTCATTCTTTGGGTATTATGAACTTACCCTGCCTAGTTCCTGGGCTAACAAGATGGATGCTGCCTCGGCCAAAGTCGGTGGTGGTTTAGGGATCTTTTTTATGGCACTTACCCTGGCAATTGTTTCTTTTTCCTGTACCGGACCAATACTTGGGGGGTTATTGGGAAGTACGGCCCTGGCTGAAGGGGATGTAGCGACCAATCTTTCTGCAGGTATGCTTGGTTTTGGAGTTGCTTTGGCGCTACCTTTTGCCTTGTTTGCTTTATTTCCTGCATGGTTGAATTCCCTTCCTAAATCCGGAGGGTGGATGACAACCGTAAAGGTTGTGCTCGGCTTCCTGGAATTAGGCCTGGCCCTGAAATTCTTATCCAATGCAGACCTTGTAGGAAATTGGGGGATATTGAAAAGAGAGATTTTCCTGGCCATATGGTTGATTTTGGCTTTAGGGATGACGCTATACCTGCTTGGAATTGTAGGGTCTAAAGGTCAGAAAAAGTCGGCTATGCGAATAGTTTTCGGAGTAATTAGCGCAGCCTTTACCCTATACCTGGCACTTGGTTTATTTAAAGTAACCCCGCTGAAATTGCTGAGTGGTTTTCCACCTCCCGAATTTTACAGCGTGATGGAGCAGGAAAATGATTGTCCGCTGGGTATAGATTGCTATAAGGATTTTGAGGACGGCCTGGCTTATGCCCGGAAAGTGAATAAACCTATTCTGCTCGACTTTACTGGATGGGCATGTGTTAATTGCAGGAAAATGGAAGAGAATGTTTGGAGCGACCCTGCGATCTACGATATTCTCAATGAAGATATAGTCCTGATCTCTTTATATGTTGACGATCGGAAGGAGTTGAAGGAATCGGAGAAATTCTCTTATAAATATGATTCAGGTAGAGTCAAAGAGATCGAAACCATCGGTCAGAAATGGGGTACCTTCCAGACGGTGAATTTTGGAGCCGCTTCCCAGCCTTATTACGTACTGTTGTCGCCTTCGTTAGAAGTTCTGGCACCATCTATACAGAATTCAGACATCCCTACCTATCTCGATTGGCTGCAGTTGGGAATAAAGAATTTTGAGGATGAAACGGTGATGTTAGAAGACTAAACCAGGCTATTGGCCGATAGTTTTTTTCCCTGCCATAAAAACTGCTACCTTGGCATTAGAAAATAGATAGCAGTGAAAATAGTAAGGACGGTAGGATACATTCTCCTGGGAATTATCCTCGTGGTTATTTTGGTCGTCTTGATAGGCAGACAGACGTTGAAACCTGAGTATGATGGGGCTGCATCGCTGCCCGGACTGCAGCGAGATGTCAATGTCTTTTATGATCCCTATGGTATTCCCCATATTTACGCCAAATCTGAATTAGATGCTATTCGTGCCCTGGGATATGTTCATGCGCAGGACAGGTTATGGCAGATGGAGTTATTGAGAAGAGTAGGTTCTGGCGGACTCTCAGAAGTGTTTGGGGAGGATTTATTAGACGCCGACAAATTATTTCTTTCGCTCGGTATTGCAGATGCTACTGAAAAAACGGTCAGGAATCTCGATCCCAATGATCCGGTGGTCAGGTTATCACAGGCTTACCTGGACGGTATCAATAGTTTTATATCTGAAGGACCGACCCCCATGGAGTTTCTGCTAACAGGGATAGATAAAACTCCATTTACCCTTAAAGATATTTATAATAGTATGGGCTATATGGCTTATACTTTTGCAACGGCACATCGAACAGATCCCTTGCTCACGGCCATTAAAACTAAGCTGGATAGCACCTACCTGGTCGATCTTGAAATCGATGGGGGAGCACATCCAACCAGGATTCCAAATCATAAGGACTCCCTGGCAGTACAAGTAGGGGAGAAGATTGCCATGGTAGTGAATAGTTCCCTATCCGAACTTCCAATTCCACAGTTCATGGGAAGTAACAGTTGGGTGATTGGTCCGGAAAAAACCAAGAATGGTAAAGTGATTCTCGCGAATGATCCACACATTGGTTTCGGGCAACCCAGTACCTGGTATGAAGCACATCTCAATGCACCGGGATACGAAAAGTATGGCTACCATCTTGCAGGTTTCCCATTCCCTTTGTTGGCACACAACCGAAAGGCTGCTTACGGGTTAACTATGTTTCTCAATGACGATACGGATTTTTATTTTGAAGAAGTCCATCCTAAGGACTCCATGAAATATAAATCTGCAGATGGATGGGCAGACTATTCCACCAGGACCTATAAGATCCCTGTGAAGGATGCAGATACTGCAATCTATACCTATAAGGTTTCAGAGCACGGACCTTTGGTCAATGGCATTTCAAAGGACCTTGAAAATATGCCGGCGGTCAGCATGTCCTGGTTATATACCCAATTAGATAATAAGTTACTCCAGGTGCTGCACGGGATCAGCCATGCAGAGGATATTAAAAGCTTTAGTAATGCCTTGCCAGATCTACATGCGCCGGGACTTAACGTGATGTATGGCGATGCTGAAGGGAATATAGCGTGGTGGGCCACGGCTAAATTATATGATCTGCCCGAAGGTGTAAATTCCAAGTTTATCCTCAACGGTGCGGGTGGGCAGGAAGACCCGGTACGATACCGCGATTTTAATGAAAATCCCCAGTCGGTCAATCCGCCTGTGAACTATGTGTATTCGGCTAATAATCAACCGGATTCTATCCTGGGGGGGCTTTATAGGGGCTATTATTTACCGGAAAACAGGGCGCGCAGGATAGTAAACCTTTTAGATGAGAGGAGCGATTGGGATCTTGAATCCTCCAAAGGGATGATCACTGATGTTACATCACCCGTAAATCCGGTGGTGGCCACTAACCTGGCGAAATCAATAGCTGTTAAGTCCCTGACTGACCAGGAACTCAAGATTCTTGATGTCCTAGGAAAATGGGAAGGAGATTACCCGTTAAACAGTGTTGCGGCGACGGTATACCACCGATGGATTTATTTTTTCCTGGAAAATACCTTCGCAGATGAAATAGGCGATACCCTTTTTCCGAAGTTCCTTGATACAAATTTCTGTAAGCGATTGATCGCACCAATGGCATCCAAGGAAGAATCCGTTTGGTGGGATGATGTCAGCACAGCTGAAAAGGAAAGTAAAAGAGATATCGTCCAGAAGTCCTTTGACGAAGCCATTTCATCTTTGAAGAGCCAACTTGGGGAAGACCATACGCAATGGACCTGGGAACGCGTACATTCGCTAGAACATGAACACCCGATGGGCAAGGTTGAAGCATTACGTACCTTTTTTAATGTAGGGCCATACCCCGTCCCAGGCAGCCGGGAAGTGATCAACAACCTGGCTTTTCCATATGATGGTGACGGTGTCTACCAAGTAACGGCAGGACCCTCTACCAGGAGAATAATAGATTTTTCCGATATAGAGAACAGCGTCAGTATTTTACCTACGGGACAATCGGGAAATCCGCTGAGCCCCCATTACGAGGACCAGGCTGAAATGTTTGTAAATGGTGAATTCAGAAAAATGCTGCTGAACAAAAAGGAGATTGAAGCAACGTCCGTTTCACGCTTGTTACTTAGGAAGGAATAGAACTTCTTTAAAGTAATAGAAAATATTCTATATAATTTTGTATATTTAAGGATATCGACCTGGTATCCTTATGCTTACTAAAGTTTACGGTAGTGCAGTTTTTGGGGTCGATGCCCAGGTGATTACGATCGAAGTAAATGTAGGAAGGGGTATCGGTTACCATCTAGTGGGTCTTCCTGACAACGCGATCAAAGAAAGTAATTACCGAATTGCAGCTGCTTTAACCAATAACGGTTATAAAATCCCCGGTAAGAAAATTACTATCAACCTGGCTCCGGCTGACCTAAGAAAGGAAGGTTCGGCCTATGATCTCCCAATTGCTCTTGGAATACTATTGGCTTCAGGACAGATTAGATCAAGCGCTGTAGAAGACTATCTCATTATGGGGGAACTTTCCCTGGATGGCAGTCTACAGCCTATGAAAGGGGCTCTTCCCATTGCCATATGCGCAAGGGAAGCAGGGTTCAAAAACTTCATTTTACCCTGGGAGAATGCGGAAGAAGCAGCTATAGTCAATGGGTTAAAGGTTTATGGATTAAGGAACATCCGTGAATTAATCGAGCACTTTGATAAGGATGTTGCTTTGCAGGAAAGGCAGGTAGATATACAAGCCATATTTTACGATCAGCAAAGCCAGGCGGAACATGATTTTTCAGATGCCAAGGGACAGGAGAGCATTAAACGCTGTATGGAAATTGCAGCTGCCGGCGGCCATAATATCATCCTGATAGGCCCTCCCGGGTCAGGCAAAACGATGCTTGCCAAACGGCTCCCTTCTATTTTACCTCCTATGACCTTAGATGAAGCCCTGGAAACTACGAAAATCCACAGTGTTGTAGGGCAACTGAAAAATTCGGGGCTAATGAGCCAACGGCCATTTCGGAGCCCGCATCATACGATTTCCGATGTGGCCCTTGTAGGAGGAGGATCCTATCCGCAGCCGGGGGAGATATCTTTATCACATAACGGGGTATTGTTCCTTGATGAACTACCCGAATTTAAACGCAGTGTGTTAGAAGTCATGCGCCAACCTTTAGAGGATAGGGAAGTCACGATTTCAAGGGCCAGGTTCACCGTTACCTATCCGAGCAGTTTTATGCTCGTCGCAAGCATGAATCCTAGTCCAAGTGGTTACTTCAATGATTCAGCTGCACCATGGGGCTCAAGTCCATCAGAAATGCAACGTTACCTCGGGAAGATTTCCGGTCCCCTCCTTGATCGCATAGATATTCATGTAGAAGTAACTCCTGTTCCTTTTGAACAACTTACCGAGATTAGGAGGGGAGAGCATAGTGTCGAAATCCGGAAGCGGGTGGTTGCAGCCAGGGACTTGCAAACTGCGAGGTTTAGAAAAGTTCCCAATATTCATTACAATGCCCAAATGAATACTAAGCAGATATTTTCATATTGTATGCTGACGCCCGACTCCCTCTCACTGTTAAAGTCGGCCATGGAAAGACTTAATCTCTCTGCACGGGCTTATGACCGGATTTTAAAGGTATCCAGGACGATTGCCGACCTTGAGGCATCTGATTCCATCAAAGGTGAACATATTGCGGAAGCCATACAGTACCGAAGTTTAGATCGGGAAGGGTGGTTAGGATGACCTGTTTAATGGTATATGTTAAAATCCCTGAATATTGTGTCTCTAATGCATAATATTATGACTATAAAAAGGTTATTTATTTATATTCTATTATTTTCACGCGCTGACAGTCCCACGAAAAAGTAACCTACTTATGTATCGATACAGACTTCATATAATAACATCTATAGTAATTATTGCGGCTCTTGGCCTGAGTGTTGGTTTTATGTCACAAGAACCGACTGCACCATCAGAAAATAATAGTGCACCAGACCTGGCTGAAAAAGTACAGCCCAATCCGGAAGAAGAAGCTCTATTGGTAAAGAGGCAACAGGAATTGCACATAGCATTACAAGCTTATTTTGACCAAGCCATCGCTTCGGGAGATATCGTTGGAGCCGGGGTGAGTATTGTAAAAGGAAATTCGATCGTGATTTCCGAAGGTTTCGGGAAAAAGAATATCCGTAGCCAGGAAGCGGTAGATGGTCAGACCATATTCAGATTAGGATCACTTTCCAAGGGATTTGCCGGTATCCTTGCAGCCGATATAATAGATGAAGGTAAATTGCATTGGGAAGATAAGGTCAGGGATTATATTCCCGGATTTCAGCTGGGAGACCGTCAGAATACAGATAAAATTACCTTGGCTAATATATTGTCACATACCGCCGGAGCCCCATACCACAGTTATACTAATTTGATTGAAGCCGGTTTACCGCTTACAGATATTGCCACGCGTTTTAAAGAAGTAAATCCTATCAGCAAGCCGGGGGCAATGTATAGTTATCAAAATGCGCTTTTTGCGCTTTCAAGCGAGATGATACACAAAGCAACCGGAGAGGATATTACAATGTCCCTTGAGAACCGGTTTTTTAATCCTTTGGAGATGTGTTCTACGTCTATGGATCATGAAACACTGGTGAATGCTGGAAATGTTGCATTACCCCATACAAGATGGCGCAACAGTTGGAGACCAAGGCCATTAAACGATCATTATTATAATGCGATTGCGGCAGGCGGAATTAGTGCCAATGCTGCAGATATGGGTAAATGGATGAAGTTTTTGCTCGGTCATAACCCGGACATCATGAATAAATCTGCATTAGAGGAAGCTTTTACACCATTTATCGAGATAAAAGGGAGCAGAAAGTACTACCAGCGCTGGCCTGGACACGTTTCTTCATTTTACGGGTATGGATGGAGAATCCATAAATTTATCGAGAATAACACTGCCCAGGAAAAAACCATTTGGCACCACGGTGGAAGTGTCAATAATTACCGGAACGAAATTGCCATTTACCCTGAATCAGATATGGGTATATGTGTTCTTTTAAATAGCAATTCCAAACTTGCTAAAACGGTAGTCCCTGATGTATACAATATAGTTAAAGAGGTCTACCAGCAGACTGAAAGCCAGGTATCATATAACGAAGTATCTATTGACGCAGAACCTCTTGCTGCATCAGCATCTTTCCACTAAAATTGCTGATAGGCAAGCTGTTTGATTAGAGTTCGAATATTTAGATCTTACCGGATGTTTAATCTTCATCTTATCTGAACTTCAAGTTCAAATCAAAAGGTTATGCATTTTTTATAGATAATGCTGTTTTTCGAAGGGAGTCAGTATCATTTTTTGAATCAGCCCGGGGTTCTTAACTCCGCCCCTTGGGTGGAATTTAGGTTCATTCGATGCAGAAAACATGCAGTGTGATATCAATCTGCCAATCACAAATCCTGCCTGGTCTGACACTTTTTCTGGCGAGGTAAACCTCAGAATCAATCTGTCAAAGGCAGGCTAGGAGTAGAGCTCTATCATTTTGGGGAAAACCCCCTCCCCATGCCAAAAAGATAAGGGGTATTGCTGCAAAAAACACGCAGTTTAGAATTTAAAATCTGGAAATGTTTTGGAGGGCTTTAAAAGTTGAGTCATAGCACTATCCTGATACCTGAAAGCCTGGCTACCTTAGTCTGCTAGTAAAATCATGGGCGAAGGTAAGTTATTGAAATAACGCATATACATTTTGGGGAAAGCCCCCTCCCCATGCCAAAAAAATAAGAGGTTTCCCTGCAAGAAGCAAGCAGTGGGATTTTTGTTTTCTAGGTTACAGGGTTACAGCCCGCCCGAACGTACCCTCCGGTACGGGCGGGGGTTACAGGGTTACAGTGTTACAGGGTTACAGAGTTACAGGGTTACAGGGTTACAAAGGGACATAGGTACATAGGTACAGAGGTACAAAAGAGACTGAATTATAAAATGGTTACAGCCAAATGATTTTTAATTTTGCCAACTGCCAACCCGCCCGAACGTGCCGTCCGGTACGGGCGGGCTGCCAACTGCCAACTGCCAACTGCCAACTGCCAACTAATAACTGTCGTCGCGAACTACAAGAGGTAAACCACCAAAAAACCGAGGTAAGTTCCCAGGGCGTTGCCCAGGGTGCCAACCATGATGGCCGGGACAATAAGTTCTTTTCTGTCAAAGGTCTCCGCAAGGGCAATAGCCGTGGTTCCACCCCCGATATTTGCCTGGCTTACGATAGCTATCATCTCCCAATCTCTATAGACCAGACCTCCCAGGACAATTACCAGTATACCGTGGATAAGCACGCCAAGTGAAGCGAACAACAGCAAAGTAATACCGATTTCTTTAAGAGCTACTACAGAGCTCAGTTCGCAATAGGCGCCGATAACCGCTAAAAAGAGGAATACCAAGTAGAGGCCCAAGGCATGTGCTCCCTGAAGGCGGGAAACAAAGCGGGATTGGGCCAGGAGAATTCCTATAGTAGAAAGCGTGATGATGGAAGGAATGGCCGGGAATAATTGGGTGAACCATTCGGTAATCACAAAAGCCCCGATACCCAGGAACAGCAACCACGACAAAGACTGAAGGCTCATAGAAGCACCGTTTCCACTTTCATTAGACCTTTTGGGTACCCCAATTTTTTTATCGATCCAGAATCTGCGGAGCATAGTGGGGATCGCTAAGGTAATGATGATCCATAGTGTTGTAACTACATTATCTACAGCAATGGTGCCTGCATATAAAATACCTTTTTCCTGGAAATCATATTCCAGGGCTACTGCGTTAAAATTTACGCTGCCCCCGGTATAGGTGCCGGTCAGCATGCCGGCAAGTACCCGGCCATCATCACCCAGGATATCTTGTGGAGAAACTATGACCCAAGAGATCAAAAAACCCAGTGTTGTTGCCAGCGAACCTATGAGGAAAAGTACGATCATCGGGGCTCCGGCGGTTCGTATGGAACGAAGGTTTACCCCGAGAAGGAGATAGAAGATAGAGATGGGTGCTACGTAGGTGAAAATGGCGTCATACAGGGGTATACTATCCGAAGCTGAGGGGATGACCCCTATATTCGCGATTAATGCAGTGAAGAGGATGACAAGCAGCGCAGCCCCAAGCTTTTTACCGATTGTAGTCTTTGCTGCGTAGATAGAGAGAACGACCATCAGGCAAAGTACTCCAAGGACGTATAGCGGGTTTTCGGAAAAGCTCATTTTCTAAATATATCACTTTTCATTCTTTTAACATTCGGGATCAATCACCACGAATCTCGGGAGCAATGAATACTTAGGTTTTTAATGATCATATCTTTGGGGGCGCCCCCCTCCCCACTAGGAAGATAATTTATCTTGCTGCAATATCCTTGGAGCCAGTAACTTCATTTTTTTCTTAAGACCGGAAATCATGTTTTTGGGAATTGTAGGTCATTCATGAGCATTGGATCTTCTGAAGGTGTATCCAATCCTAATCGCTCCGATTAGCGGCAAGGTATTTCCTTGGTCCCAGTCTTTTCCTACCAGATTATATCCTATTTCAGCCTGTGCGGTAAATCCTCTTCTGCCCAGAAACTCGTAGCCGATAGGAAGGTATAAACCAATTTGAGTATCGCCATTATAGGTGTTTTCCGAAGTGTCGTATAAAGAACCGAAATCTAAGCCAAGAAAATCTTCTAATTCCCGGTAATATACCAGTTGACCACCCACATAGAGTGAAGATCGACTTTTAGTCCTATCCAAAAGATAATAATTCGCTCCGAGGTGCATATCTATATTAAGCCCTATCCCTGCATTTAAAGAAAAGCTCGGGTTAACATTGTAGTTGAGGCTCAATCCTAATAATTCAGGACCCCAAAATTGTAACATCAGGCTACTACTACCTTTTATGGAATCTACCTGTGCAGAGGTTTTACAGCAAATCAAAAAAAGGATAATGACAGGAGATAATCTTAATGCATTCATAGGTCCACTATTAGAATAGGTTCTATTCTCCTGGGTAATTTCATTTTGGAGACCGTATTACCAGTGCGATATTAATTAGCAGGTAGTAAACGTATATGTTCAACAGTCACAGAATCCACCTTTTTATCCGAAAAATATACTGGGAAATATTCATCCTTTGCCCAGCTTTCAAAGAGATTATCGTAGAAATCACTTTCCGGGTCGCCGGATTGACCGGGAGCATTAGTAGCCTCTGTGGCATCCCAGTCACCGGAATTAACGATGATGCGGAAAGATGCCCCACTGCTTTGCTGCTTATTCCCTCCCGTCGATCCCGGGGTATAAGAATTGCCACCCCGGGGTAATGGCCCAAGGTTCATTTTGCCTGCCAAGCTATCATTGACGACTTCACCCAGGGAATGAACCATGGCCGAGTGCTTAAATTTTGCCTGTCCATATTGCCATTGAGCAATATCAGGACCCAGGCTATTCTCCAACTCAGATACACTTTCTATGAATACTCGGTGTAAGAATTCATCTCTACCCTTCTCAGGATTAGAACCAAACCTGTCATCAGGATTCGTTACCAAGTCAATAATCCGCTTCATTTGTAAATAACTGATAATGTCTTTTGCCGCTTCAGGAATGAATTTTGCATCAGCCTCATCACCAAGCGTGTTTTCAAAAGCAACGTAGATAGCAGCAGGGATAGACTCCGGCCCCAGGGTGTGGTCCCAGTTCCTGAGATATTGTTGTGCTTCAGCCGCCTTCCCGGTAAATTGCAGATTCAGTATCAAAGGGGTTAATTTCCTTGCCGGGATGGAAACATAGTCCACCTGAAGTGCTTTCATATCCTCCATACTGAAGCTTTTTTCCTGGGATAAAACTTCTTCAATACGATATCCCCGGTACGGATCGGCCCATGTATAACCTACGGCGTTCCAGTGTTCATAATCTTCAGGAATAACATTCTGATTGGCCGTGGCTATATATCCTTTTCCAGGATTCAGATCATGGGGTTTTTCTTTGATGGGGAGATACCCCTCCCACTCATAAGTGCCATCTCCGGGAACCGGGACCAACCCGCTGAAATTGGGTCTTATAGGAGCTATACCAACGGCCTGCCATCCAATATTCCCTTCCTTATCGGCCCAGATCATATTTTCACCGGGAATGTGACTGTAGCTGCAGGCATCCCGGAACTCTTCCCAGTTTTTAGCCTGGTCCATTCGCAATGAAGCCAGGTAGGGGGAGCCACCAGGTTCAAGCCATGCACAACGCACGGCATAGGCTTTATGGTTCAGGGTGTCGACCATGGTAACAGGGCCATGGCGGGTGTATCTCAATGTGACCTCCCTGTTTTCCTTTCCCTTGATCGCGATGCTTTCTTTTATCTGTCGCATTTCTTC
>JABDLH010000114.1 GCA_013003145.1 Flavobacteriaceae bacterium
GTACAGAAGTAATAACCGGAGCATTGTCAGGGAAAGCGCGTACGTTACTCTTATATTGAATAATAGCATCCGCTATAGCCCTTCCCATTTCGGATTGGCCCTTGTTAGAGTTCAGGTAACTACCTTCCGATCTGTTCGTAAGAAACCCGGTCTCTACAAGGACACTCGGCATAAAAGTTTGATGCAGCACTATAAACCCGGCCTGTTTTACCTTGCGGTCATTTCGTTTTAAACTTTGTGAAAAATTCTCCTGCATCATCTTAGCGAGTAATATACTTTGATCAAGGAATTCCTCCTGCATGATCGTCAGACCGATAATAGACTCCGGAGAATTGATATCGTATTCAGAATACCTGGCTTCGTAGTTATCCTCGAGATAGATTACGGAGTTTTCCTTTTTAGCGATCTCGAAATTCTGTTCATTGGCATGTAACCCTAAAACGAAAGTTCCTGCACCATGGGCATCTGAAGAATGGGAATCACAATGAATGGATACGAAAAGATCGGCTTTTGCTTTATTGGCGATCTCACCTCGTTTGTATAGGTCCACGAAAGTATCGTCATCCCTAGTGTAGATTACTTTAACACCGGACTGCTTTGACAGATAGTCACCGGCCTTTAAAGCTATATTGAGCGCAATATTCTTCTCCATATAGCCATTTCCGAGGTTCCCCGGATCGTGCCCCCCATGCCCGGCATCTAACACCACAATAAAGGGATCATCGTTCACAATCAAATCAGGAACCCTGTCAAATGACAACAGCAGTAGAGTGAATACTAGAAATGGTATGAAAAAAAACCGTTTAATTTGCATAGTAATTTGGTTATTTCTGGCCTAATCCCCAGGTTAAAATTATGTTGTCTGCGCCCGGCAGAATAAAAAATATATGTAAGTTTGAGCCCCGAGAATCAAGCCGAATCAGTACAAAAATAGGATTTATAGCATTGCAATCAAATAAACATTTTCTACTGCTCCTATGGCTGATTTTAGTTAGCTGCACCTCCTTATGGTCCCAGGAAGACAGAATTAAGCCTCTTCCTATTAAAGCCGAACAGGATTCGATTAGTGCTCCGGAGCTACCTGCAAACATCGCAACTGACAGTATACCCGTAGATTCTGTACAATCGGACACCTTACCGCCTGATCCCAATGCTTTACTGGGTAAGATCAAATATAAGGCCAAAGATTATGTGAAGCTAAGTCAGAAGGAACAGAAGATCTATCTCTATAACGAAGCCGAGATTTATTACCAGGATACCGAATTAAAGGCAGGCATCATCGTTATGGATTATGCCAAGAACGAAGTCTATGCCGGTAGGATCAAAGATTCGCTCGGAAATTATACCCAGCTTCCTTATTTTAAACAAGGTGAGAATGTGGTAATCCCGGATTCTATCCGGTTTAACTTTGATACAGAGAAAGCCCTGATCTTTAATTCGCGCTCTGAGCAACAAGCCGGTCTAGGTGCCTTGGGCAGCGACGCAATGAAGGTTTATGCACAGATCACCAAAAAAGAAAATGATTCGGTCTATTTCCTGAGTGAAGGGAAACTTACCACCTCTAAAGACACCATAGATCCCGATTACTATATCAGGATCAGGAAGGCCAAATTTGTTCCGAAAAAGAAAGTCATAGCCGGGTTCAGTAATTTATATATCGTTGATGTCCCCACCCCTATTGCCCTGCCTTTTGCATACTTCCCTCTGACAGTAGGAAGGACGGCCGGGGTGATGATGCCGACCTTCGGGAATGATCCCAACAGGGGATACTTTTTACAAAACGGAGGCTACTACCTCCCCATTAATGACTATGTGGATCTGACGCTAACAGGGGACCTTTACACTAATGGAAGCTATGGTTTAAGGGGACAGTCGGTCTACGCCAAACGATATGCCTACAGGGGAAATATCAATTTCCGCTATGAGAACCAGGTCACCAGTCAGCGAGGTTTTGACGATTATAGCCGTGGTACTATTTATAACATACAGATCAGTCATTCTCAGGACCCGAAAGCTAATCCTAATTCCAGGCTTTCGGCATCGGTCAACCTGGGAAGCAGTCAGTATTATCGGAACTCCCTCTTACAACAGAATTTACCTAACACCCAGGTAAACAACTTATCGTCATCAATTTCATATTCTAAGACTTTCCCGGAATATCCGGCGGTAAACATGAGTTTAACTGCCACTCATAACCAGAACACCAACACCAATGTTGTAGATCTTACACTCCCTACCCTACAGGCCAGTATGGAGCGTATCTTCCCTTTGGCGAAACGAGGGAGTATAAAGAAGGGAGCCTTGGAGAACATCAACTTTCAATATGATCTCAATGCCAGGAATAGTATTCGCACCACAGATGAGGATTTCCTCAGTGCCCGAATGTTTGATAATGCAAAAATCGGGGCCAGGCATCGTATCCCCATAGCGACCAATTTTAAGGTCGCTAAACATCTTAGCGTTACCCTTGGAGGTTCTTATGAAGACATCTGGACCCTGCAAACCTTTGAACAATCGTTTGACAGTGGGACAGGCACCGTGGTAACCGATACCATTAATGGCTTTGACAGGTACAACCAATACAATTTAAGCGCCAGTATGGGTACTACATTATACGGTACCTTCAATTTTGGAGAGGATAAGAAGCTACAGGCTATAAGAC
>JABDLH010000116.1 GCA_013003145.1 Flavobacteriaceae bacterium
GGTATGTGTCATATAACATTCCCTTTGCTGCTTAAGCAAGGGCGTATCCAGGAAGGAAAACCTCTCGGGATTATCATCCCCGGGCTGTGGGATCATTTTACTATAATCCAGGGAACGACCATCCACCCGTGGTGGCGTACCTGTCTTCATCCTGCCGCTTTCAAAACCTAAGGATACCAATTGTTCGGTAATACCGGTAGCCGCTCTTTCACCTGCTCTTCCTCCCCCAAATTGTTTATCCCCTATATGGATCAGACCATTTAAAAAAGTACCGTTGGTCAATACTACAGCCTTAGCTCTTATTTCTAATCCTAAGGAAGTTCTGACTCCGACTACGCGATTATTTTCAATGATTAGGCCCTGAACCATTTCCTGGTAAAAATCCACATTCGGCGTACCTTCAAGCATCAGGCGCCATTCCTCAGCAAAACGCATCCTGTCGTTCTGGGCACGCGGACTCCACATAGCCGGTCCTTTGGATTTATTCAGCATTTTAAACTGAATAGCCGATCTATCTGTGACTATTCCACTATAACCTCCCATAGCATCCATCTCACGCACAATCTGCCCTTTGGCTATACCACCCATCGCAGGATTACAAGACATTTGTCCTATGGTTTGCAGGTTCATAGTGGCCAGCAAGGTCTTACTACCCAAATTGGCGGCAGCAGCTGCTGCTTCCGCCCCGGCATGTCCACCCCCGACTACTATAACATCATATTCCTGATCAAACATATCAAACTTCATTATTGTTCCACGTGGAACATTCTCAATTTCTCATTTTCCTTATCACGCATCTGCAGTTTTTCTGCATCCGTTTTATCGCCATATCCCATCATATGAAGAATTCCATGGCACATCACGCGTCTCAGTTCTTCTTCCTGATCAGCTTGTAGATCTTTTGCATTTTCCTCAACCCTGTCTACTGATATGAATACGTCTCCAAAAACATTTCCCTTCTCACCATATTCAAAGGTGATGATATCCGTATAATAATCATGCCCCAAATGATCCTGGTTAATAGCCAATAATTGATCATCGTTACAGAAGATAAAATTCACCGTTTCTAAGTGATGATTTTCACTAACTATGACCTTTTCCAACCATTCGGTATATTTCTGGTTGTCTTCCAGAGTAAAATCAGTCTGGTAGTGATATTCTATCATTGGCTTTAAAGTATTCTTTGATGCGTATTTTCAAATTTTCCCGCAAAGGTAAGGCTTGCCTGTTTAATATTTCTATTTCAGGGCTATAATTCTCCAGTTCCCTGGGCCTTGTAGTGATCGGTGTATCAAAGACTTGCTTATTACTATTACTTTCCCTTTCCTGCTTCTCTCCCTGCTCTAATGCGGCATTTTCCAGCTTTAGCAGCTGTTGCTTGATCATATTTACTTTGTTCATGCCGCGCTCTGTTATTCCGTTCTCCAGCAGGTCATTTTCAAAATCTTCCATTTGTCGCAGTAAACGTTGTGTCAGGGACCGTTCTTCCCTGCCTATCATATCATCCAATTGCCTTTCTAACTGCTGTCGCAACCGCTGCTGTTGCTTATAGATCTCGTAGATTTCCTCCAGGGATTGTTCGCTAGCTCCCTGACCGCTTTCACCCCCATCTCCTTCACCATTGCCCTCTCCTTCCCCGGAACCGTTTTCACCGTTCCCGTTCTTGCCTTTACCATCCTTTCCCTGGCCCTTCCCTTGTTCATTACCTTCCTGCCCTTCTCCCGGTTCTTTGCCTTCTCCCTGCTGTCCTTTTCCTTTGCTTCCAACTTGTCCCATTTGTTGTTGCAATTCGCCTTGTCCCTTGATAATGTCTGGAAGTTGGAATCCTCCTTCCTGTGAACCGGAGCCAGGACCTTGCTGCAGGCTTTGTTGCATATTTTCCAGGATATTTGCTAAAAAATCGGCAAGGCTATTAGCAGCCGTAATCACGTATTGCTGGTATGAAGCTCCCTGGTAGACCTGGGTTTCCGCCAAGCTAACAAGGGTCTTGTCCATATTGTAATACACCTCTCCTATTTGTTCATTTACAAATTCGGATAATTCAGACCTTCTAAGCGACAAGGCAAAAAGGCTATCATCCACATGAGTAAATAACTCCTGAAGTTCTTGCTGATCTTTTACGAGTTCCCCGTAAGGTGCGAGATCAGATTCCCGCTGTGACAAGGCGTCATAGAGCCGTTCCTGTTTAAAAGAAAAACTCACGAGATTGTCCAGGATCTGCCGCAACATTTCAGCATCCTCAGCCATACCCTCACTACCCCCGCCAGCAGTACCGGCCTTTTGCAGAGACTCAGCCATCTCCCTCAATTTCTCGGCAGCAGATTTTTGCTTTTGAGCAGCTTTTTTACGGTCATCCTGATGTGCGGATTTATCTTCCGAGCTTGGAGACCTTAATTTATCCAAGGCATCTTCTTGGTCCTTTTTAATATCCTCTTGTTTGCTATTGTCAAATGGTAGGTCCAAGGGTTTCTTTAATTCCTGGTTATCCCTGTTTAAGGAATCCATTTCCAGGGCCGTCTTGATAAAATCCTTATTTAATTCCTCTTGTAAAGCTGCTAAGGAATCTGCCTGTTTTTCTGATATCGACAGGTCTTGTTGTTCTTCTGCTTGTTTTTCTATCTTAAATCCGAGCTGAGCTGCCTTTTCAGTTACATAGTAACGTTTGGTCAATTCTAACAACTGCTCAAGGCTCCTGGCGTTATTCTTCTGGTCCTTAGCTAATTCTTCCAGCCGATTCTGCAGATCCTCTTTTTCTATCTTATCCGCCACTTTACCCAGTTCCTCCAATAGACGCTCGTTTTTCCGGGCCATCATTTCCTGTCTTTCCAGGCGTTCCTGCAATAAGCGGTTCTCATCGTCATCTTTATCAAGGGATTGCAGGTTATCTTTTAATTCCCTGGAAAACTTACCCATCATTTCTTCCTGCTGTTCCTGCTTTTTCAGAAACTCGGTAATCTTTTGCTGGTCATTAAACTCCAATACATCCTTTTCCTTCTGCTGATTATTCAGTTCCTCCAGTACCTCTCTTTGGTCTTTTAGATTCTCCAGGGTTTTACCCAGCTTCTGAATCGTATTATTCTGCTGCTCTAATCGCTTATCTGTTATTTCATTTTCACCCAATATTTTTAAAGAAAAAACCCGGCTTTTACTCGTTTTACCGTTACGTATGCCGTCATTATCTTTCACGCTAAAGTAAAGCTCATAGGTGATTCCTTCTTGTATCTTTAACCCGCTTGGCCACATATAAAAGAAATCCTGCTGTAAGGCTGAGGGCTGCTCCAACACTAAAAATTCAGCTATATCTTCCTGTCCTACAGGGTAATAGACTATACCAAGCTCTTTAAGCCCATGATCATCAGAAACCTTACCCATAAAGTAGTTCAATTGGGGATTGATCGAATCCCTTTGTTGACTTACTTCTATTTGCGGATACGCATCCGGCACGATTTCCAGGCTGTATTCCAATTCTTCAAAACTGTCCACGTTTGCATTGGAGGTAACGATACGATATTCACTGTCCCTGAATATTCTCTTTTTAAAATTGAAACGATCTGCTTCCCTATTAAACCCGGCAAGGGTATCTTTAAATGATATTTGTATATCATCGGTATGTTCTGCCCTGATATCCCATTCAACCATGGTTCCTTCAGGTATCCGGGCATTTCCTGTGCTCCTGATCAATTCGTTTTCCCTGTCCAGGTACTTGGGATAAAACAGTTGAAGACTAAAATCCTGTATTTCCGGGATGTCTAATGCCTTTATTTCATACCCCTCTGAGCGAATCCCCCCTGCTGTAAAATAAAAACTGGAGTTTGTTTGTGGTGGCTTCAGGGTATAGGTGTATATCCCATTTTCTTCCTGCATCAGGATATTCCTGCCATTCAGCACCAGGAACATATTCTCCGGTCTTAGCTCGCCCTCGGTGGTCACTTCTATCCGAACAGGCTGGTGTTTCAGAACATTTAAATCCATGGGCTGAACCACGAATACGAAAGGTGCAGGCGGTTCATAATAGGTTGCATAATCTACTACCCGTTTATAAGAGTCTGTAAAAGAATCTAAATTTCCCGAGAGCCATATAACGCCTCCTATCAGCAAAGGTATCAGCAGGTATTTTGCATTCCTATAAACTTTCCTGAACTCGAGCGCATTCTGGAAAGGAACATGTTTTAATGCAGCTGAACGTTGTTCTATACTGGCGATCAGTAATTCACTTTTCTGATCATCCTCAACCAGGTCTAACAAGTTCACCAGCTTGTCTCCTACCGCTGTAAAGTGCTGTCCAATGATCCTGGAGGCATCCTTTTCAGTGATCCCCTTTTGAATTTTCAGTAATCGCATCAATGGGGTTAATACATAGTACAGCAAGAGGCCGGTTGTTAGCAGCACAAGACCCCAGAATAATACAGATCTCAGTACCGTATTTAACCAAAGGAAATACTCCAGTCCCATTACCAATAACAGGTATAACAGCACTAGTACCGTAGAAAGAATTATTCCTTTTACGATCATGCGCAGGTAATACCTCCGCATAAATCGGTTCAATTGAGCCTTTATATACTTGTACGTTTCCAGGGGTCTGAGGTTTGTATTAGCAAGATAGTCGTTGTACCAGGACGTATCCTTAAAAAATGTGTTAAATATCCCCTGTAAAGCCTTGGCTGCCTGACAAGGGGATTGCCTGGTGATCCGGTTTTATGCTACGGTGCTAAGGCTTATCTTTGCGGGCAAAACTAGGCAGAGATGAACAAGAGAACCAGGGTGCGATTTGCACCGAGTCCTACGGGACCATTACATATAGGAGGAGTAAGAACCGCTTTATTCAATTACCTTTTTGCAAAAAAAGAAGGGGGCGACTTCATCCTGAGAATTGAGGATACAGATCAGAACCGTTATGTGGAGGGTGCGGAAGCGTATATCGTAGAAGCACTATCCTGGTGTGGAATTCAGTGTGATGAAGGTCCGCATGTAGGAGGTGACTACGGTCCATACCGCCAAAGTGAACGCAAAGCTATTTACGCCAAATATGCCGATCAATTGATAGAGGAAGGCAAGGCCTACTATGCTTTTGATACCGCAGAAGAACTGGATGCACACCGCAAAGATCACGAGGCCAAAGGCAAAACCTTTATCTACAATTGGCATAACCGGTAAAAATTGAGAAATTCACTCTCCCTTTCAAAGGAAGAAACCTCGCAATTACTGGATGAGGGAACAGAATATGTCATCCGCTTTAAAAGTCCGGCAAAGGAGAGCCTAGAACTCAATGATATTATCCGGGGAAAGATCACCATTGATACCGCCACACTTGATGATAAGGTATTGTTTAAAAGTGACGGTATGCCTACCTACCACCTGGCCAATATCGTCGATGACCATTTAATGGAGATCTCTCATGTTATCCGTGGGGAGGAGTGGCTTCCATCTTTGGCC
>JABDLH010000127.1 GCA_013003145.1 Flavobacteriaceae bacterium
CCGGGAATACCCATGGCCTTGTTCATCGAGGCACAGACAATAAGTTCCCCGGGGTTCAGAGCTGATGCCGTTTTATACATACCTGAACCTTCTGTTCCCATGACCCCTAGGCCATGTGAATCATCTAGGACCAAAATGATCTTTTCCAGGGGTAACTGTTGTAGGTATGGGAAATCAGGGTATCCGGCTCCTGTAAGATCTATGGTATCCATAAAGAGCACAGGCGCCTCTTTATATGCCTGGCCTATATAGCTATTTAATGCCCTCACTAGGTTTTCCCATGAACTAAAAGGTTTTTCTGATCCTTGGTGCATGGCGGTATGCGATCCCGGTGCATAAAAGAAAGAATGACCGCCTTCTTGTAAGACCGTACTCAGCATCTGCCCGGCAAGGTATCCTGAAGACAAGCTCAGGCATCTTTCACTCCCTGTCCAGGAAGCCAGGTGGTTTTCTGCCTCCTCGTAAATGTCTAAACGGAAATTACTGTGCCTGGAAGAACCATAACTGCTGCCGTAATAGTCCAGGTTTGACTTCAGCGATTCCCTGAACTCCTCGAGGTAAGGTATACCCAGGTAAGAGGTGCCACCAAAATACAGGTAAGGTTGCTTCTTGATATAGGCCAGGCGACCATCTATATGATCAACATGAAAATTCATGACCATAAGGTTACCCCGGTTCCCGGTTTGTCCGGGTAAATCACTTTTCCGCTGTTGGCGATACTCACCCCATGAGCTATATCCTCTGCCAGCAGCATAGCGCCATCCATATCCACATAATCTAACTGTGGTAATAATTGCGCTACGGCAGAAATACCGACAGTAGATTCTGTCATACATCCTACCATAACCTTTAACCCTAATTCTTTCCCCCGCTTTATCATGCGAAGAGCCGGTGTTAGTCCCCCGCATTTTACCAGTTTTATGTTAATTCCGTGAAAATGCAGTCCGCACTTTTCTACGTCCTGTTCTACGATACAACTTTCATCGGCAATTACGGGTAAGACACTGTAATGCATGACTTTTTCCATCCCTTCCCAATCCCTGGCATCCAGGGGTTGTTCCAGGAACTCCACACCAAGCTCTTTCAGCAGGGGAGCATTACTTATGGTTTCCTTGGCGGTCCAGGCGCCATTGGCATCAATGCGGAATACGGCATCAGTGTGTTTCCGTAATTCACGAACTATGGCCACATCATCCGCGGTGCCCAGTTTTATCTTGTATAGTGGCCAGGGTTTTTCTTTCATCTTGGCTACCATGGTTTCGACGCTGTCTATCCCGATGGTGTAATTGGTAAGCGGATACTGAGAAGGATCTGTCCCCCAGAGACTGTAAAGCGGTTCACCTTTGATCTTCCCGTAGAGGTCGTGGGCAGCAACATCCAGCGCACATCGTGAAAAATTGCTGATAGGGAGTTCTGTGAGAAAGGCGTGAAAGGCTTCCGGGTATTCAAATTGGTAGGAGCAGATCGTCTCCCTCTGGGCCTCGATCTCTGCCGTCATCTGTGCAACAGTAGCATTGTAGTAGGCGTTGGCCGTGGCCTCTCCGTATCCGGTGTATCCATCTTTGCTCAGGGACACGATGAGGGTGTCCTGGTGTGTAATAGATTCTCTGGATATGCTAAAGGTATGTTTAAGCGGTAGTTGGTAAGTAGCTATAGATAATTGCACAGGCGTATGATTGACTTTATACACTAAGATACGCAATGAATCTAGATAGAAAAGAAAATCCCGGGAGAGTTGCCCGGGAAGTTCTGGTTGGTCAAAAACAAATGGATATCAGTCTTTAGAGATGTTCCCGGATATAGATTTATTCTTGTGTACCGCGGCTTCCCCACTGTAGCGGATGTTGGCTCCGGAGCTGGCATCTGCCGTAAGGTCATCGGTGACATTGACGTGAACATTGGACCCGCTGCTGGCATCTGCATTACATCTTTTGGTCCGCAAGT
Organism: Flavobacteriaceae bacterium; assembly: GCA_013003145.1. Taxonomy (GTDB): domain Bacteria; phylum Bacteroidota; class Bacteroidia; order Flavobacteriales; family Flavobacteriaceae; genus Zeaxanthinibacter. The sequence goes on from JABDLH010000127.1 coordinate 1,945, forward strand.
CTGACGCCCTGACATTGGACCCACTGCTACTGTCTACATGTAACATATTGGCTTCCCCTTTTAGATTTACCATGGCTCCGCTGCTACTGTCCAGGTCTATTTCATCCGCATACAGCTCTAATACCAGGTCAGCACCACTGCTGGCGTCTACGTCTATCCGCTCACCTTTGATCGCTTCACTGCTCGCCAGGCTAGACCCGCTGGAACCCCGTAAAGCCGTAACTGAGGGTAGGGAAACATAAACTTTCTTCGTAGCCCGGCCTATATTTTCAATGGCATGAATCTTTAATTCACCTTTCCTGATATCGGTACCGATCAGGTCAATAATATTCTCGTCACCTTCTACAGTAATGTCAAAATCCTCTGCCTGGGTAACATATACGTCTATTCCTTCCGAAGCCTGAATCTCTGTAAAGGGTTCGGTAACTTCTCTCCTGTCTTCAACGATATTGCCGTTTCCGCTTTTGCCTTCTGCGAAGCTGATGTCAAAGCCACAGGAACAAGCAAATAAGGCTAATAATAAACCGAGTGTAATTCTTGCTAGTGTTGTCATGTTAGTTGTTTTATTATGTAATGGTTATCAGGTATTTCCGTCGGCTTAAAAGTCACCTCCGGTCCGGCGAAACTAAATTCGCACACTTCTTTATAAATTCACAGGCCTAAAGACCCAGTTGTCAAATCCGGTGTCTGAATTGCGGGACTACGATCAATTAGTCCGCATCCGTACCCCTTCTTCATTAATTTTCAACTCAAAACTGTCCGTTTCATCTTCCAATTTGATGTCTATGCCATCCTCGTTTATTTTTATTTTATTGTTCTCACCTTCTTCACGGTCAGCAGGAAATTCTTCTTCCGGGCAATCCAGGCATTTTAACTCCCCATCTTCATCCATCTGCCAATAGTACCCGATCATTTTACTCCGGTAAAAATCCCGGTCGTAACGGGTTCCCCGGCCAATATGACCCCGGGTGCTGTTGTCTAGTTGCAATATGGTACCTGCAGGGATATATACCGTAGTGGTGACTTCCTGGTCCCGAACTTTATTGGAGGGATCTGTGAGCAGGTGGTCGTCCAGTACAATAAGATTACCCATTTGTTCATAGGAATACAAAATGGCTTCAGCCCTGTTGCGAGCGTCCGGCACCGAATTGCCATCAGCGTCTTTCCTGATATGAATACGGATGATAGAATCATCTGAAACCTTCAGGTTGAATTGTACATCATCTGAATAGAGCAGGGGGTCTCCGGATTCATCAAATATCATTTTCATACGGTCTATACCCATACCTCGGCTGTCACGATCATACAATTCGTTAGCCCTCATGCGAACGGTCAGAGTATCCGGGGTACTCATGCTAAACAGGTCCTTCTTTATACTGGAACTACTGCTGAAGGCATGGGAGGAAGCTTGTTGTATGCCCAACACCATCAAAGTGATCAGGGAAAGCAGCCATATGCCCAGCAAAGTGAATTTTGCGACTCTGCCAATAGAATTCAGGTTATTGACCAGTATTTTCAACCCCAGGTACAGGAGAAAGAAAAAAGGAATTCCAAAAGCCAAAAAGATCATCAGGCTTACCAGCCAGAAGGGCGCAGCGGTAGAATTCATCATATCAATGAAATCTACTCCGGGAATATGGATAATATCGGCAATACCTACCGTGAACATACCTATAAACAGGCCTATCAATGCTGTTGCTCCTATGATGATCAACAGGATCCCGATAAATTTACCGATCACCTTAAAGACGAACAGGATCAGGTCGCCCAAGGAATCAAAAAAAGACCTGGTACCCTTTTTAACTTTAGTACCTACCTTTTCGTAATCCACGTTTTTAACACGTTCGCTTACGTCGTCAAATCCCTCCTTTACCTTGCGCTCAATATTGGAGATATTGACCGGTTCTCCGGTCATATCCAGTTTTTGAGAGGTGGTCCTGGCCTCCGGGACCAGGATCCATAACAGTATATAAGCGATAAAGCCAAAGCCGGTGAATACCGCCAGTAATAAGAACAATAAGCGTATCCAAAGTTTGTCTATTCCGAGGTAGTACTCCAGCCCGGCACATACCCCGCCGATATACTTGCGCTCTGTATCCCTGTAAAGGCGCTTAATTCTTCCCGGTTGAGTTCTTTCGGTCTTAGGAGCATCTTCAAAAATATCTTCATCGACCATGTAGTCTTCTGGCTGCCCCATCACCGAGATCACTTGTTCTACCTCTTTCATGGTGATCACCTGCCGGTCAGTTTCCATCTTTTCCTGGAAAAGCTCTGCGATTCGCGCTTCGATGTCAGCGATGATCTCATCGCTGCCGGGAGTACCCGAAAAAGAACGGCGGATGGCTTCCAGGTAGTGCTGTAGTTTTATATAGGCTTCTTCATCGATATGAAAAAGAATATTGGCGAGGTTTATATTTACTGTCTTATTCATCGTTAGTTGTTTTTAGTATTTGTTACCAGGTTTACCGCGTTCCTGAGCTCGTCCCAGGTGGT
>JABDLH010000140.1 GCA_013003145.1 Flavobacteriaceae bacterium
CTACACGGGCAAAAAGCGCAATGGATGATGCACCAAGGGAGAAACCGGAAAGTACATTCAGTACCAGGGGTACATTTTCTGCACCTTCCCAGATATTCTGGTAGATCATAAACAGACCGCTAAGTCCCAATACACCAAGACCTACTACCCCAAGACCCATAACGGATCCCCCGGCGAAGGCAACTTCCAGGGCCTTCCCAAGGGAAGTCCTCGCGGCCTGCGTAGTTCTTACGTTGGCTTTGGTAGCCACCTTCATCCCGATAAACCCGGCCAATGCGGAACAGATCGCTCCGACGATGAAAGAAACGGCAACCATACCGTGAGACCCGCTCTCCGCTTCTCCTTTAAAGTAGAGGAGTACAGCTACGGCAAGTACAAATATTGATAGTATTTTGTATTCGGCTTTTAAGAAAGACATTGCCCCGTCGGCAATGTTTTTGGCAATTCTTGACATTTTCGCATCGCCCTCATCCTGTTTGGAGACCCACGCATTTTTAACAATAACAAATAGCAAGCCCAGGATCCCGAAGGCAGGCAAGAAATTCACAAAACTTTCCATGTTGATTAGTTATTTTTTGGTTTTAATGTGGGCTAATGTAGTAAAACCGATTAGAATATAAAACATTAAATTTCTGCCCACAAAGCTGCAAATGCCTTGCACAGTGATGGCTGCGATGCCGTCTTTTGGGAGGGAAAGCAGATCAGAAACTGAAGCCGAAAGTACCCGTAATGGCAAAGGGACGGGCATTAGGCTGGTCGAGGTAATTGCCTCGGAAGTTGAAATCGATGCGGAAGATTCGGAAGATATTACCTACCCCAAAAGAGTATTCCCAATACACTGCATCATCCGGTGCCATTAGAGGAATATTGGCCGGGCTGCTCAGGGTTTTATTGGCTTCAGAAAGATCGCCCCAGACCCCCCGGAGACCGACGATCTCGCGGAGGTTAGCCTTCCTCAGGAAAGGGATCCTGGAGAATAACCGCCCGTTAAAATTATGTTCCAGGTGGAGGGATGCATAGGTATCGGTCACAAACTCGTAAAAATCCAAATTAGGGAAGGTATTGTACAGCGTAAAAAAGGTCTGGTTCCCCGGGATAATATTCAACAAGCCCAAGGGCACCTCCCCAAAGGTTTTCCCAACCTCAACGGTAGACATCAACCTGCCGATACCCCCCAGCTGCCAGGGCTGGGAGTACGAAAACTGCAACTTGCTGTAATTAAAGTCACTTTCCAGGAAACCTTCCAGTCCCTGGGTATAATTTAAGAGCAGGGTGCTGTAGGTATCGTTGATAGGCCGTCGTTCTACCCCGTACCCTATGGTCCTTTTCCCGGGTGTATAGATGAGGGTGGTAGTGATGTCAAACTGCTTGATATCCGAAGCAATACCTCCCGGTGCCTCCGGGTCCAGGTACTCCAGGCTGAAAGCATCGGGCAGAGCCGACTCTAAGGTCCTGAAAGATCCCCCAAAACGAATTCTAAAATTGAGCAATGGCTCCAATTCCAGGTTCAGGGTAGTGAGGTTAATACTGGTCAGCCGGTTGTTAGAGCCCACGGTAAATACGGAAGAGGAAGCCACACTGCGGCCCAGCACATCATTGGTCGCGGTCAGGCTGAGTCCCAGCTGTTCCACATCCCTTCGGTTGCCCCCCGAAATAATGAGGCGGGTTTCCCGGTCGAGTAAAAATTTGGCAGAGAACCCATGTTTCACCTTGTGATCCATCAGGCCGTATGCCAGGTATCCTTCCAGTCTCCAGGGATCGTTCTGTCCAAAGTAGGTCCGTGCCCCTGCCCTGACGCGGATGCCCTCGGCATCATTGTAACCGAAGGTACTGTACAAGTCCCCGATATCCACATTCCACTTATCGATCTCCACATAACCCGACCCCAGTATGCTGACAATGTCATAATAGGTTCTGAAACGAGGTACTGTTTTCAGGGTATCGAGCAATTCGTAGATTCCCTTTTCATCCTTATTGAGCGATTCCAGCCGGTTATTAGCCCAGAATACACTGTCCCGCTCAAAGATGAGGGGGTTATAGGGATCTGTTTTACGGGTATAGAATTCGTTAGGTCTGGCCTCGTTAAAAACGTAGTTGTCATATACCGTAGTCCGTTTGCCGTATACTCCTCTCGACTTCTCTTTCTTACTCAGGCTGAAGTCGCTCAGCATATAATCCCTTTCCAGCAGGAAAACAGAATCGTTCAATACTTCAAAATCCTGTTCAATATAGATCTCCTTGACCCAGTTGATATTGGCACTCTTGGTCACTTCAAGGTTGATCTTCTTGATAGCAAAGGTGGTATCGTTCACCCAGAAATCGCCCTTAAAAGTGAGTTCGTTCTTGCGCCTGGGGTAGTATACAATATTGTAACACCACTTATCGCCTATATAAGCGCTGTCTGCGAGAACGTAGTTGTAGGTATCTATACCGGTCCTGGAGAGCGGACTGGTAAAGCTCTTATCAAAGAACTTGAGATAATTGTTATAGATGTCGTAATCCGAATACAGGTCTTCTACAAAGGCGGTGATCGCCTGGTTGTTACTGAAACCGGAGTTCTTGCTACCCAGTAAATCTTCCTTTTCCTGCTTTAACGGGTTATCTCCGTATACCCTGGAAAAGGTCTCGTTTAAGAAGAGCGGCAGGTAGGTCTTCCCGGTGATACGGGAGGTATCCAGGTCCTGGAAAACAAATTCCATCCCCTTGAACAGTTTGCTCTTGATCACGGAGCTGTCAATGGTATTCAGGTCAAACTCCAGTTTCTCATATTTATCATAGCGGTACTGGTCAAACATGCGGAGCCCGTTGATCCGTTTCTTGGCCCAGATCTTTTTCAGGATATCAATGGCGGGATTGTCTTTCTTTGACTGTTTCCCTACATAGACCACCACCTCATCTAACTGTTCACCACCCTCTTCGAGTACGATTTCCAGGTCGTAATTGGCCCCTTTCTGCAGGGGAATCTGCCGGGTAGCATAACCGATAAAGGAAACCTGCAGCGAATCGTAATCCGAATCCGATTCTAAATAAAACCGGCCATCGTCGTTGGTAATGGTTCCTTCCCGGGAACCGGAAAAAAGGACGTTGGCAAAGGCCACGGCCGCACCCGCCTCATCTTTTACCATACCCGCCACCTTGGTCTGGGCAAAGACAGAGACCGAGCATAATAATAACAGGAAACAGAATAACGATTTTTTCATAATTAAGGGGGGACGAAATAGCTGGTCCTCCCGGGAAGGATCAAAAGTAAAGCATACCTAGGTGTTGATTGCCAAAACTTCTCAAAAAAAAAGCCCCGTTAACCATAGGTCAACGAAGCTTTAGATTCCTTACAGCGGATGGCTGTTATTTATACATTACCTTTTTAACCGCGTCGATCACATTCTTGTGGTTAGGCAACCATTCTTCCAGTAAAACCGGTGAATAGGGAGCCGGTGTATCGGCGGTATTAATCTTAATGATAGGCGCATCCAGGAAGTCGAATGCCTTGGATTGCACCTGGTAAGTGATCTCGGTGGCGACGTTCCCAAAGGGCCACGCTTCTTCAAGTATCACCAACCTGTTTGTTTTCTTTACGGATTTGAGAATGGTCTCGTGATCCATAGGACGGACCGTACGGAGATCGATGATCTCGCACCTTATCCCTTCTTTCTCCAGTTCATCAGCGGCTTTATGTGCCTCTTTGATGATCTTTCCAAAAGAAACGATGGTCACATCGCTCCCTTCACGTGCAATATCTGCCACGCCAAGAGGAATTGTATAATCATCCTCGGGCACCTCGCCCTTATCGCCATACATCTGCTCTGATTCCATGAAAATAACGGGATCGTCATCGCGGATCGCGGCTTTTAAAAGACCTTTGGCGTCTTTGGGATTAGATGGTACCACTACTTTGAGTCCAGGGCAGTTGGCAAACCAGCTTTCAAATGCCTGTGAGTGCGTCGCCCCAAGTTGCCCGGCAGAGGCCGTTGGTCCCCTGAAGACGATGGGGCAGTTGAATTGACCACCGGACATCTGGCGGATCTTTGCCGCATTATTCACGATCTGGTCTATCCCTACCAGGGCAAAATTAAAGGTCATGAATTCTATAATAGGCCTGTTCCCGATCATGGCAGATCCTACTCCTATCCCGGCAAAACCGAGCTCAGAAATCGGGGTATCGATAACCCGTTCCGGGCCAAATTCATCTAACATCCCTTTAGAAGCCTTGTAAGCACCGTTATATTCGGCAACTTCCTCTCCCATCAGGTAGATGGATTCATCTTTTCTCATTTCTTCCGACATCGCCTCGGCTATGGCTTCTCTAAACTGTAATGTTTTCATCTTTCTGTGCGGACGCTTTAAAAATGTTGTTTCTTAAGAATGCGAACAAAAATAGAAAAATATCTCCCAAATACGCCGAGGAAGCCACTAAAAAAAAGAAGTTAATTTACTATGCACGCATAGTAAATTTCAAAATTATTGGCTATCTTAGCGGCCATACATAAAAAAACTATCGTACATGAAAATTCTGGTTTGCATCAGCAACGTACCCGATACAACTTCCAAGATCAACTTTACGGAAGGCGACACCAAATTTGATACTTCCGGCATACAGTTCGTAATTAACCCCAACGATGAATTTGGCCTTACCCGTGCCATGTGGTTCAAAGAAAAGCAAGGCGCCACAGTGCATGTGGCTAGCGTAGGCGAAGCCAGCACAGAGCCGACCATCAGGAAAGCACTGGCTATCGGTGCCGACGAGGCGATCCGCGTAGACGCCACACCTACTGATGGGTTCTTCGTAGCCCGGCAGTTGGCGGATATCGTAAAAAAAGGAGAATATGACCTGGTGATCGCAGGACGTGAGTCTATCGATTACAACGGCGGAATGGTGCCCGGGATCATGGCTGCCCTGCTCGACATGAATTTCGTGAACACCTGTATTAACCTGGAGGTAGACGGCAACAATGCAACAGCCATCCGTGAGATAGACGGGGGAAAAGAAAAGGTAAGCACCAGCCTGCCACTGATCATCGGTGGGCAAAAAGGCCTGGTTGAGGAAAGTGACCTGAGGATCCCGAACATGAGAGGTATTATGATGGCCAGGCAGAAAAAGCTGAACGTGGTTGATCCTGTAGATGCCACAGCAGCTACAGAGGAAGTCCGTTTTGAAAAACCTGCTCCCAAGGGAGAAGTTAAACTGGTAGACGCGGACAATGTCGGCGAACTGGTAGAACTGCTGCACAACGAAGCCAAAGTAATCTAAAAATATACCGGGCCTATTAGGGCCGGATTAAAACACTACAATACATTATGTCTATACTGGTCTATACCGAATCTGAACAAGGTAAATTCAAAAAACACGCCCTGGAGGCAGCTTCCTACGCTTATGCCGTGGCACAGCAACTGGGTACTACCGTAACCGCTATTTCTTTCAATAACGAAGAGAATGATGTACTGGGGACCTACGGGGTCAGCAAGGTACTGCAGGTGAGCGATGATAATTTAAAGACGTTTAACGCCAAGGCTTACGCCCAGGCTGTATCCCAGGCTGCTTCTAAGGAAGATGCCAGGGTCATTGTACTGAGCTCCAGCACGGACTCCAAGTACATGGCAGGTTTGTTGGCGGGAATGTTGAAAGCCAGCTATGCACCTAACGTGGTTGCTGCACCGGAAAGCACTGACCCACTCGTGGTCAAGAGAACCGCATTCAGCAACAAGGGATTTGCCCTTACCAAACTAGAGGCAGACACAAGTATTATCGGCGTTTCAAATAACGCCTTCGGACTTAAGGAGAACCCTACCGATGCTACGGTGGAGGCATTCACCCCTGAATTAAAAGATGGCGCCTTTGGTGTTAAGTCTGTAGAAGTAGATAAAGTAGTTGGGAAAGCTACTATCGCTGACGCCGAGATCGTCGTATCTGCAGGCCGCGGAATGAAAGGCCCGGAGAACTGGGGAATGATCGAAGAACTGGCCGATGTACTGGGGGCAGCTACGGCATGTTCCAAGCCGGTTTCTGACCTGGGATGGAGACCACACGGCGAGCACGTTGGGCAGACCGGGAAGCCGGTTGCGAGTAACCTCTACATAGCAATAGGAATTTCCGGGGCTATCCAGCACCTTGCGGGGGTCAGTGCTTCTAAAACCAAAGTGGTGATCAATAACGATCCCGAAGCTCCTTTCTTTAAGGCTGCGGACTACGGTATCGTCGGAGATGCCTTTGAAGTAGTACCTAAACTCATCGAAAAATTAAAGGAATTTAAAGCACAAAACGCTTAATTTTTGTTAATTTGTGCCCCTTAAGGGACTGCAAACTTCCGGGCTATCCCGGAAGTTTGACGCAGCCCCAATGTTGTATTGATGGATATGAGTTTAGTAAGGTTAAAAATAAAGGGGATCTCCTACAGCCAGACACAGAACGGGGCATATGCCCTGATACTGAATGAAGTGGAGGGTGATCGAAAGCTGCCAATTGTCATTGGTGCGTTTGAAGCACAGTCTATCGCGATTGCGCTGGAGAAAGAGATCAAGCCGCCCAGGCCCCTCACCCATGACCTTTTCAAGAATTTTGCGGACCGCTTTGATATAGTGGTAAAGCAGGTTATCATCCATAAGCTTGTTGACGGGGTATTTTACAGCAGTATTATCTGTGAAAGGGATAAGATCGAAGAGATCATCGATGCGCGGACCAGCGACGCTATCGCCCTGGCCTTGCGGTTCAACGCTCCCATTTTCACCTATAAGACCATCCTGGATAAAGCGGGTATTTTCCTGAAATTCTCTTCCAAGGATAAGGATAAGGAAGAAGGAGACGACAGTATTGTCGTAGACGAGATCCTGCAGGAAGGCGAAACGGTCGAAATTGATTCGGCCTCCTCAGCCCCATATAAAGAAATGTCCCTGGAAGAATTACACCGGGAACTGGATAAGGCCGTAGCCGGGGAAGACTACGAAAAAGCGGCCAAACTTCGCGATGAAATTTCCAAACGCAAGCGATAATTAGCACCTACTCTATGAATCCAAGGGCCTGGCTTACACTGTTATTCTTTGTCTTTTTGTTACCCATCTGCGCCCAGGACACCCTGGTGCAGGATGCACTTCCACAAGCCACCGACAGTATTACTGTCTTGCAGGACGAAGGCAGCAAGATCTCTGCCGCCGTACCCAACCAGGGCTTTACCATAGAGTCTCTCGGGCGTGGAATGTTAGGTATGCTGGTGCTTATCGGGCTGGCGTTTATCTTCAGTGCCAACCGAAGGGCGGTCAACTGGAAGACGGTTGGGATAGGACTGGGGATACAGTTATTACTCGCTATAGGGGTACTGAAAGTTTATTACGTCCAATTACTGTTCAGCAGTATAGGGCAGTTCTTTGTCAACATCCTGGATTATACCCTGGTGGGAAGTGAATTCCTGCTCGGGAACCTGCTGGATGTGGATAACCCCAGTATAGGGTACATTTTTGCCTTCCAGATCCTGCCTACTATCATCTTCTTCTCTGCACTGACCTCGGTTTTATTTTACCTGGGTGTAGTACAGAAAATTGTAAAGGCGCTGGCCTGGATGCTTACCAAGTCTTTAGGCATCAGCGGGGCAGAAAGTCTTTCTGTTGCGGGGAACATTTTCCTCGGTCAGACAGAATCACCACTGTTGATCAAGGCCTACCTGGAAAAAATGAACAAGTCAGAGATACTGCTGGTGATGATCGGGGGAATGGCCACCGTAGCCGGGGGTGTTCTCGCGGCCTATATTGGTTTCCTCGGGGGTACCGATGAGAACCTGCGGCTGGAGTTTGCACGCCACCTTTTGGCGGCATCCGTTATGGCAGCACCCGGTGCTATTATTGTTTCCAAGATCCTCTACCCACAGACCGAACCCATAGATACAGACATTCATGTATCCGATGAAAAAATAGGCTCCAATTTCCTGGATGCCATCGCCAACGGAACTACCGAGGGACTTAAACTGGCTGTAAACGTCGGTGCAATGCTCTTAGTTTTTGTCGCCTTTATTGCCATGATCAATGGTATGCTGGGCTGGGTTGGTGATGTGACCACACTGAATGGCTGGATTGCCAGCAATTCCTCCTTTGAACAGCTTTCCCTGGAGGCCATCCTCGGGGTGATCTTCTCACCACTGATGTGGCTGATCGGGGTACATACCGAAGATATTATGCTGATGGGACAACTGCTGGGAATCAAATTGGCTGCGAGCGAATTTATCGGCTACATTCTATTGGCTTCCTTAAAAGATGTAAGCTCGGGCACACATTTTACCTACAGTAAATCCATCATCATGGCGACGTATATGCTTTGCGGCTT
>JABDLH010000015.1 GCA_013003145.1 Flavobacteriaceae bacterium
ACCTGGAGATCCGGATGTCCGGATCGGGAGACCTGGATGCCTTTGATCTGGAAGCAGACGATGTTGAAGTGCAGGTCTCCGGCTCTGCCGACGTCGAGGTCACAGCCAATAAGTCTTTAAAAGCCAATGTTAGTGGGTCCGGCGATATTCGTTACAAAGGCAACCCAAAGAAAGTAGACAGTAGAAAGTCAGGTTCCGGTGATATTACCAAAGCTTGATTGCATTTAAGGTATAGCATCTATAAAGCCTCCTTTTCAGGGGGCTTTTTTATGTACACGCAGCAGCAAAATAAGACCCGATATAAAGAACAAGGCCAGGAAGACCGATGCATTTCGCATACTTCCCGTAAGCTGTGCTACTAAGCCGTACAAAAGCGTGCCTATCACGATCCCTATCTTCTCGGCTACGTCATAGAAACTAAAGAAAGAAGCGGTATCCTTGGTCTCCGGGAGAAATTTGGAATAAGTAGAGCGAGAGAGCGCCTGTATACCCCCCATAACCAGTCCTACAAAGCCGGCAGCCAGGTAGAACTGGAACGGACTGACCACAAAATAAGCATAGATACAGATCACCACCCAGAGTCCATTGATCACCACCAGGGTACGGATATTTCCAAAGAGCCTGGATGCCCATGCCGTTACACTGGCCCCGATAATGGCCACCAGTTGTATGACCAGTATACTTACGATCAGCCCTGAAGTCCGTTCAGAATCCGTTCCCCATTGCACCTCTTCTTCTCCGAAGTAAGCAGCGATCAGCATTACCGTCTGCACGGCCATACTGTATATAAAAAATGCCAGGAGATATCTTTTCAGTTCGCCTAATCCCTGCAACTGTGCCCAGACTGCTTTAAGCTCCCTGAATCCGTTGAGTAATACATCCCGGCGAGGGCCTGTTCGCTTATTGCCTTTAGGCAGGTAATAAAAAGAATACTGGCTGAATAACATCCACCAGATTCCCACCGAGATAAAACTGTACCGCATCGCTACAAGTTCAGGTGCTTCAGCACCGCTCCCGCTGATGCCGAAAACGGATGGATTCATGACCATTGCCAGGTTGAATAGCAGGAGGATAACACTCCCTATATACCCCAGGGAAAAGCCTTTAGCACTTAACCGGTCTTGTTGCTCCGGGTAAGCTATATCCGGGAGGTAAGAGTTGTTGATGGCGAAGCTGACCCAGAATCCCGTAAGGCCAAGAAAATAGCAGAGCAGCCCCAGGTATATATTGTCCAGGGCAAACCAATACAGACCAATACAGGATACACCCCCCAGGTAGCAGAAGAATTTCATAAATCCCTTCTTATTACCTAAGTAATCCGAGACACCTGCGATAAAAGGGGTGATGATGGCAATAAAGAGGAATGCTGCAGAGGTGACATAGCTGATGAGGGGAGCCCTGGCAATGTAGCCTCCAAAAATAAATACTTCTTCTATCCCGGCTACCCGGAAAAGAGCTCCGTAAAAAAGTGGGAAGATCGTAGAAGTGATCACCAGGCTGTACACCGAATTGGCCCAATCGTAAAATGCCCAAGCATTAAGTAACCTTTTACTTCCTTTCGCAGCCAGAACCTGTGCCATAAAAAAACCGTTTCTTTTTGGAAACGGTTTCAATATACGTTTTTAAACTGATTAGGATTTAAAAGATGTCACTCCAAATTTGCGTGCTTCTTCCTTAGCCAAAGGTGCCCATTTCTCTATGTTGTTGATACGGGTATCATTAGAAGGGTGGGTACTCAGGAATTCGGGCGGTGCAGCATTCCCTGATTCTGCTTTCATCCTCCTCCACAGATCAGCGGCTTCCATAGGATCGTAACCCGCGATGGCCATGATCTGCAGTCCTATACGGTCTGCCTCGGTCTCGTGGCTCCGGCTAAAGGGCAGCATCACCCCTACCGTAGAACCCACCCCGTAGGCCTGGTTGAAAACATTTCTCTTCTCCGGATCGCTGATCGCGATATTCCCCGCAACTGCTCCTAATTGCTGCAAAGTTCCGGCACTCATCCGTTGCGCCCCGTGATCCGCAAGAGCATGGGCCACTTCGTGCCCCATGATAGCTGCAACTCCGGCTTCGTTCTTGGCAATAGGCATGATCCCACTGTAGAAAACAATTTTCCCCCCGGGCATTGCCCATGCGTTGACGGCCTCGTCATTGACCAGGTTATATTCCCACCGGTAATCCTTGAGATAACCCGGGTAGCCATTCGCAGTCAGCCAGCGTTCTGCAGCTGCAGATATCTTCTGCCCTACATTGGTAACCATACGGGCATCTTCCGTTCCCTCTACCACCTTATTTTCCTTTAAAAACTCGTCGTACTGGGCAAAAGCCATGGGGAATATCTGGCTGTTGGGATAGAAATTCAATGTTTTCTTGCCGGTAAAAGGATTGGTCTTACAGGCAACAACGGTTAACATCACCGCTAATATCAATAGTGTTTTTTTCATCGTTTTATAATTTTTCCTTACTTCGATGCAGGTCGATGTATTTTCCTTAAAATCAAGAATCGTACCGAATCCCGCAGGTAATGAAAGTAAGCATAAATCAGGCCCCGATGATGTGCAATTCCGTAAAATTTTTGCTTATTTCAATGGTACTTTCACCGTTCATACGTACACTATCCAGGGAAACTTTGACATTGTCAACTTCAATTGACTTAATCTTAAATGGCATGCCATGTAACCTGATTTTGAAAGTGTCATAGGTGGTTTCAAAAGTACCGTCCTTGAATTGCTGGATGATCAGTTCTTTCTCTTTCCCATTCAGTTTAAAATTCCTGAGACTATAGCCGCCTTTCTTATAATCAAAGCCGTCCTGGGCATCCTCGTAGACCGTAGAATCTTCAATGCCAAGTTTATAATAGACATTCAGGGTGAGCTGTTTCAAGGTTTTCTCGCCCACATACTGCTGCACGGGGTAGAACGGAATAATAGCTCCTTCCTTAATAAATAGTGGCACCTTGTCAATATCGGCTACCACCCATTTCTCCAGTCCGCCTTCAACGACCTCCCCGGTCCAGTAATTATGCCAGTGACCCTTGGGCAGGTACATACGCCTACCTTTAGCGTTGGGTTCCTGTACAGGACAGACAAGGATCTGGTCCCCGAAAATAAACTCGTCAGTACGGAAATGGGTCTGGGGATCCTCCTGGTCATAAT
>JABDLH010000148.1 GCA_013003145.1 Flavobacteriaceae bacterium
TACCGGTGCACCGGCCCTTGCCCTAAGTTCGTTCACCAGGGAAGTAGCTTTAGAGAGATCTCCACCCGCACCCCGGGCTACAGCTTCAGCGTAGTTGAGGTAAACCTCCGCCAGCCTGATCAAAGGAAGATCAATGTCGGCAAAATCTCCCGAGGTATCACTTCCCTGTTGGCCGTTTACATCCACATTTTTGAATTTGGCTAAGGCGTAACCATCTTCAAAAGTATTGGCAATGGTTTCAATTTCGTAGTTCTGTCCTTCCGTAAAAAATTGAGCCCTTGCATCATTCCATGCTACCGGGTGGTTGTCGCCATCCCTGTCCGTGACCGCATAGTCAAATTGATCGACAAAGCCTTTGGTGGTACGGTAACCGCTCCAGCCTCCATTTACCCCGAACAATACCGGGTCCATATCACCTCCAAGTGGGGCGTGGGTCAGGAAGGTGGTCCCTCCAAAAGTCTGCTGGTTGATCCCGTCAAAAGTAAGTACAAACAGGAACTCATTCTGGGCTCCATTGGTATCATTATCCGCCAGGAACAATTCATCATAAGCTGATCCGTTACCATTCCCGTCGTTGGTATTGATACTGTAGCTGCTGTTAATCACCTTATCTGCATTAGTGATGACGTCCGCATAGCGGTTCTGTCCTACGAATTCTTCTGCATTCAGGTACAACCTCGAGAGTAATGCCCAGGCGGCAGCCTGGTCGACTCTGCCGTATTCGTTAGCACCGGGTGCTTTAAGATCGGCCTCAATAGCTTGTAATTCACTTTCTACAAAGGCAAAGATCTCTTCCCTGTTGCTTTGCTCAGGTAGTTCCGTAGTGATCTCTGTCACCAAGGGAACGTTTGCAAAAAGGTCCATCAGGTTATAATAAGCATAGGCCCTGATAAAACGAGCTTCGGCAATAAAGGAGGCTACCTCCGGGTCATCGGACAATACGGCTGCATTGGAAATGAAGGAGTTAGAGAAAGAAACTACCTGGGACAGTCGAAAATACATGGCTGTCGTGAAGTCGTTCCCCGCTCCCCAGGTCATCGCGTGCAGGTTAGGTAAACCCGGGTCTCCCCATCCAACCACCGCATGATCTGTGGTGAGTTCATTTAAGTTGAACAGCATCCTTGAGAATTGGGAGAATCCCTCGTCAACCCCACTGATGTCTGCTTGCCCGGCCGGACCTTGTTGCCCGGTCAGTGCAAGACCTGCATATAGTTTAGCCAGGGCGCCCTTTGCCTCCTGGGAATTTTGGTAAACGTCTACTTCCGTAAAAAGGTCCGGATCTATAGGCGTCTGGTCCAGATCGCTGGTGCAGGCACTGATGCCGATTAGCAGCAAGAGGCCTCCCATTAATATTGTATACTTTTTCATGGCTATTTTTTAAAAGTTGATATCTAATCCGATGGTCAAGACCCTCGGCCTAGGATAAAAATTATTGTCGATTCCACCCGTGATCTCCGGGTCGAGCCCATTGTAGTTGGTCACTACCAGCAGGTTCTGACCAGATGCGTAGAAACGCAAAGGGTTGCCAAAAAATCCTTCCGTAAGGGTGTATCCTAAAGTTACATTATCGAGCCTGAAAAAGGAAGCATTCTCGATAAAGTAGTCGCTTAAAAGATTGGTCTCGGTAAACTGCTGGAACTCGGTCCTCAGGTAATCTGCAGGGATATTCCTCAGGATATCATTAGAAAACACCCCGTTCAGTGCGGTAGTACTGGCTACGTTGTTGTAGTTGTAATTCCCGATACTGGCACGAGATACAGCGGAGAAGTCCCAGTTCTTATAAGTTAAGTTAGTGCTTAGCCCCATGAGAACATCCGCATAGGGGTTCTTATACAGGTAACGATCCTCTGAGTTGATCTGTCCATCGTCATTCAGGTCTGCATAGGCGCCCTCTATGGGTTTCCCATTAGTATCATAGATCTGCTTGTAGACGTAATAAGAGAAAGGAGCGGCCCCTACCTGGTGGCGCTGGACTGTGTTCCCCACACCTCCTGATATACCACCTACATCCTGGGTGTCTGGCAGACGAGTGATCTCGTTGTCGTTGACGGAGATATTGTAGTTAATGCTCCACTCCAGGTCCTCAGTACGCACGGGTACCAGGTTGAGTTCTACCTCCACACCCCTGTTTTCCATGTCGCCGATATTTGCACTGATGGTATTTCCAAAATTGGTGAATGGATCCACCACCGTGGTTGCGATCAGGTCTTCCGTGGTTTTGATGTATGCGTTGACAGAACCGGATATACGGCTTTCAAGTACGGCGAAATCAATACCCGCATTAAGGGTGTTACCAACTTCCCATCGAAGATCTTCGTTAATAGGTTCCGGTCTGAAAGTTCTGAAGAATGAATCCCCGAACTGGTACTGGGCACTTGGCGTACTGATGACGTACCTGGTCAGGAAGTTGTAATCTCCTAGCCCATTTACGTTACCAACTTCACCATATCCTATGCGTAGCTTTAATTGGTCAAAAGGTCCTTCTGCCAGGAAATTCTCGTTGTGAATGTTCCACGCTAAAGCTGCTGATGGGAAATATCCCCATCGGTCATTCGGGTTCAGTTTGGAGGAAGCATCAGCTCTTAAGGTAGCTGTAACCAGGTACCTGCCGTCAAAATCGTAGTTAAGTCGCCCAAAATATGAAAGCAGTACGTTACGAGACTTGTCAATGAAAGTTTCATCCAGAGATGCTTCGTCATTTAGAGAACCATCGGCATTGAGGATGCGTTCCACGTTGTTAGAAAAATTATCAAACTCGAATCGCTGGTACGAATAACCTCCGGTTACGTCCAGGTTGTGCTTATCAAATTCCCTTTTGTAATTCAGGTAGGCGTCAAACAAGTAGTTCTTCGCTTCCTGTGTGTATCGCTCAGTCCTACCGTCATAACCGGTTGCCGCAGTAGGAAAGTTATTAGGGATGGTTTTGCCACCTTCACTTTTAGAGAGATCATAACCACCATTCACAGTTGCTGTTAACCCGGGAACCCAGTGTAATTCATAATCAGCCTTGATATTTCCTACAAAACGGTCTACTGTGGCCTGGTCATCGATGAGATCAAGGATGGCCACCGGGTTGGTCGGTGCCAGGTTCAATTGGTTGGTACCGGCAGCGTTCAGCCAGGTATAGTAACCAAAGTCGTTTCCATTCTCATCGGTATAAGCAAAGAATGGAGAATTCTGGTCGTAGACAGGCTTGGTAGGATCAAATGAAACAGCAGATCCAATTGCGCCCCTGTCTGCAAAAGTGTTCTCTGTACGAGCTACCCGTGCATTCACTTCAAATTTCAGGTGATCGTCAAGCAGTCTTGGAGTCAGGTTTACAGATGCGGTAACACGATTAAAATTATCGCCGCTAAGAATACCATCCTGGTCAGAATACCCCAAAGATGCTCTAAGTGGAACTCCGAATGCAGCTCCTACTGCGCTTAGGGAATGGTCAGAACCAAATGCCGTCCTATAGATCAAATCTTGCCAATCTGTAGAGGCCGTACCCAGACGGTCTATGAAATCCTGGTTACCGGTATCCCTGACCAGGTTCCTGAACTGGGAAGGACTCAATACATCTACGGTATTTACCGGTTCGTACACCGAGGTATTACTTCTCAAGTTAAATGAGAATTCCCCGGCTTTACCTTTTTTGGTCGTTATCAGAACCACCCCATTGGCTGCCCTGGATCCGTAGATCGATGTGGCCGAAGCATCTTTTAATACACTGATCGCCTCTATATCATTAGGGTTGATCAGGTTTAAAGGGTTCCGACTTCCACCTACGCCACCATCATTTAATGGTACACCGTCTACGACGAAAAGGGGATTAGAATTCAGGTTAAGGGATCCAATACCCCTGACGAGGAAGTTGGAACCTTCACCCGGTGCACCCCCGCCGTTTACGATAGAAACACCGGCGATCTTCCCCTGTATTAATTGCTGTGGAGATGAAACTTGTCCTTTGTTAAAATCCTTGGACGTTACCAGGTTAACGGCTCCGGTAAGATCTTCCTTTCGGACAGAACCATAGCCAATCACTACTACTTCGTCCAGTTGCTCCGTATCTTCCTGCAAAATGACATCCAGGTTGGGGCCAGTAACGGGCACTTCTTTGGATTTGAATGCGATGTAGGAGAATTGTAAAATATCCCCGGTATCGGCATTAATGGAATAATTACCATCAAAATCTGTTGTGGTCCCGGTTGTTGTACCCTTAATAACGATACTTACCCCGGGCAGCGGTTCCCCCGAACTGCTATCGGTAACCGTACCACTGACATTCACCTGTGCCAGCATTAAGGCTGGGACAAGGAATAACAGCAGTGACAGATACTGCGTGATGTTTTTCATAAAATTGAGTTTAGATTGCTTTTTGTTGAGCTTAGCGGGGCGTAAAATATGTAAAATTAATGTTAAATCTAGGCCTGCAGGTGTGTTGAATTTAACTCTAACGTTTTCGTGTTGATAAAAAATATTGAACTAAACTGTAGCATTTTTTGTGAATACTACAAATTTGACAGCCTGTTTAGAAGAAATTTCGTCGATATGAAAATTTTAACATAATTCCCAGTGGATATAAACAGCGTTAAAGAAAAGTTAAATCCCACAATCCTTTCTTTACACTGCCTGCCGAAGTTGAAGCCCTTATTTACCAAGCCATTTTTCAACCCAACAAACTCAGAAATCAGACGTCCCTACCTGTATTGAAAACGTTTGCGAAGCCTATAGCAACAGAGGTTCAACGGACCGGGACCGCTTGTACTTAAAATTAATTTCTATTTTTGGCGCAGTCCGAACTCCTGCTAATTACTTGCCGGAAGGGGTGTATGACCAGAGTGTAGATGAAAAAATATCCCGCTATGCAAGCGGTTGTTCCGGTTTTGGGCATATAACTAAGGCCTGAAAAGCGGGTTTAAATTGGTTTTGGTCGGCGGAAATAATTAAAAAAAATGGAAAAAATTGGATTTATATTTGACCTGGACGGTGTTATTGTAGATACTGCCGGTTATCATTACCTCGCTTGGAAAAACCTGGCAGATGAACTGGGTATCCCTTTTGATGAAGAAGCGAATGAAGCTTTTAAGGGTGTCAGCCGTAAACGCTGCTTACAACAACTGTTGGCAATGGGGGATATGAGTGTTTCCGAAACACAGTTTGAAGCCTGGCTGATCTCTAAAAATGAAGACTATTTGTCGTATATTGAAGGCATGGATTCTTCAGAGATCCTTCCCGGGGTTATGAAAGTCCTGGATTACCTCAAAGAACGAAAGATACCGATGGCTTTAGGCTCTGCCAGCAAAAATGCCAGGGCTATCCTGGCCAAAGTAGGTCTTACAGATTATTTTGATACGGTGGTAGACGGTAAAGCGGTTACCAAGGCAAAGCCTGATCCGGAGGTTTTCCTGATCGCAGCAAAGGAACTGGGGGCCGATGCACGAGCTTGCGTGGTCTTTGAAGATGCCCTTGCGGGAATAGAGGCTGCCAATACTGCAGGAATGACCAGTGTTGGTATAGGTCATCCTGATATCCTGACGGAAGCCAACTATAATTTCAAAGATTTTACAGAAATCGATTTAGCATTTATAAAAGAATTAATACAGAAGTTATGAATCAAGATTACATCATTGCAGATGCATGGTCCATTATAGAAGAGGGATTTGACAAGGAAAGAGTTAAATCTTCCGAAAGTCTGTTCAGTATGGGGAACGGTGCCATGGGGCAACGTGCCAATTTTGAGGAAAATTACAGTGGACCAACTTTCCAGGGAAGTTATATTGGCGGTGTTTATTACCCCGATAAGACGCGGGTTGGTTGGTGGAAGAACGGTTACCCGGAATATTTTGCAAAGGTGATCAATGCGCCTAGCTGGATCGGGATCCAGGTATTTGTCAACGATGAAGAATTAGATCTGAACACCTGTACTTCTGTAGATAATTACAAGAGGGAACTCAATATGAAAGAGGGCTGGCATAGACGAAGTTTTGAAGCTACTATGCCTAATAAGACAAAGATTTCTGTTAGGGCTACGCGTTTCCTGAGTATGGACCTGGATGAAGTAGGTGCAATCAAGTACGAGATCACCCCACTTAGCGGTGATGCCAACATAAAATTTATTCCCTACCTGGATAGCGGTATCACCAACGAGGATACTAACTGGGATGACAAATTCTGGAATACGACAGAAGTGCTTTCGGAAGCTCCACAGGCCTTTATTAAGGCTCATACCATGAAAACGAATTTTGATACCTGCACTTTTATGGAGTGCAGTCTTGAGTATGATGGAAAGGCAGTAAGCCAGAAACCGGAGGAAAAGACCGAAGAAAAATGGGTGGGACATACCTATACCCAACAGACGGGGAAAGGCAAAACAACAGTACTGTATAAATTTGGAGGATATACCGTATCCCGAAATCACAAGCCGGGAGAATTGGTATCTGCAGCGAAATCCGTATTAAAACAAGCGACGGCCGCCGGGTTTGAAGCGATGTTGGAGCAGCAGAAGCAAGCGTGGGCGTCTATATGGGAGATGAGTGATATTACCATTGAAGGCGATGTAAAGGCACAACAGGGAATTCGCTTTAATATATTCCACCTTAACCAAACCTATACCGGGAAAGACTCCCGGTTAAACATCGGGCCTAAAGGATTTACGGGTGAGAAATACGGTGGAAGTACCTATTGGGATACCGAAGCCTATGGCCTTCCTTTCTATATGTCTACCAAAGATCAACTGGTAGCGAGGAAACTGCTGAAGTACCGTTATAATCACTTGCAAAAAGCGATAGAAAACGCAGCTAAACTCGGATTTAATAACGGTGCTGCTCTTTACCCCATGGTTACCATGAACGGGGAGGAATGTCATAACGAATGGGAGATCACCTTTGAAGAGATCCACAGGAATGGCGCAATAGCATATGCAATTCATAATTATTATCGATATACCGGGGATTACAGTTATATCCCGGAAATGGGCCTGGAAGTCCTAATCGGGATAGCGAGGTTCTGGCACCAGCGTGCCAGCTATTCGGAGCAGAAAAAGAAATATGTCATCCTGGGAGTAACGGGGCCAAACGAATACGAGAACAACGTCAACAATAACTGGTATACCAATTACATCGCAAAATGGTGTATCAACTACACCCTGGAACAGTTGCAGAAAGTAAAAGACGGTTATTCTGACGATTACGAAAGGATCACGGGTAAAACCAAGCTGACTTCAGCAGAAACTGACAAATGGAAAAAGGTTGCAGACCATATGTACTTCCCGTATTCGGAAGAAAAAGGTATTTACCTGCAGCAGGATGGGTTCCTGGATAAGGAACTAATCACCGTGGCAGACCTGGATAAGAAACAACGACCAATTAATCAGAAGTGGAGCTGGGACCGTATCCTGCGTTCGCCTTACATTAAGCAGGCAGACGTTTTACAGGGCTTCTATTTCTTTGAAGATCACTTCAGCGAGGAGGAATTAGAAAAGCATTTCGATTTCTATGAGCCATTTACCGTGCATGAGTCTTCTTTATCACCCTGTGTTCACAGTATACAGGCAGCGAAACTGGACCGGATGGAACAGGCTTATGCTTTTTACCTTAGAACATCGAGGTTAGACCTGGATGATTACAACAAGGAAGTTGAGGAAGGGCTGCATATTACGTCCATGGCCGGAACCTGGATGAGTATCGTTGAAGGGTTTGGTGGTATGCGGATCAGGAATGATAAATTATCTTTTTCCCCAAAGATTCCCGTACAGTGGAAATCGTATTCCTTTAAGATCAATTTCAGGGACAGGATTTTAAAAGTTCACGTCGATAAGGATAAAACGGTGTTTACCCTGGATGCAAAAGAGGAGATGTCCCTACGTCTTAATGGGCAGAAAGTTGTGCTTCAACCGGGTACCGCAACGGAAGTTTAATAATTGAATAAAAAAAGCTTCTATGGATGAAGGCTCAATTATGTCTCGTAAATACAGCATTAGTTATGTATTATTTCTATTGGTTGTAATGTCAGTAAGTGCTCAGGAATTTCGCGTTGAGCCTCCCAATTGGTGGGTAGGGTTTAAGGATAGTGAGTTACAATTAATGCTGCATGGCCCTGATGTCGGTAGCTTTGATGCCGCGATAGAGGGTTCAGGTGTGACCCTTATCAAAGCACAGGCAGCCGATAGCCCTAATTACCTTTTCCTTGATCTTAATATAGGTACGGAAGCTAAGGCAGGGAAGATTGATATCGTCCTGAAGAAGGGTAAGAAAGAAATGCGGCTGCCTTACCAGTTAAATGAGAGGGTAAAACCTGCCGAGGATTATATAGGTTTTGATAGTAGTGATGTTATATACCTGATTACCCCTGACCGATTTGCTAATGGGGATCCTTCCAATGACGAGGTCAAAGGTCTTCAGGAAACTAAAGTGGACCGCGACAATGACTACGGCAGGCATGGAGGGGACATACGGGGGATCATTGAGCACCTGGATTATATTGACGAAATGGGCTTTACGGCTATCTGGTCCAGCCCTTTGTTGATCAACGACATGCCCCATGCATCATACCACGGTTATGCAATGACCGATTTTTACCGTGTAGATCCGCGCTTCGGAACAATGCAGGAGTACAAAGAACTTGCAGAAAAGTCTTCGGAGCGGGGCATAAAACTCATCATGGACCAGGTAGCCAACCATATCGGGGTGGAACACTGGTGGATGAAGGACCTCCCATTCAAAGACTGGATCCACTACCAGGAAGGCTATGAAAATGGTGAAAAGATTCCGGTGACTAATCACCGAAGGACAGTTAACCAGGATCCTTACGCCGCTAAGGCAGATGTAAAGCTCATGGACAATGGTTGGTTCGTTTCATCCATGCCTGATCTGAACCAGGACAATCCATTTATGGCCACTTATCTCATCCAGAACAGTTTGTGGTGGATAGAAACCCTTGATTTGGGTGGTATCAGGCAGGACACCTACCCTTACCCGGATAAGGCATTTATGTCTGAATGGGCTGGCAGGATCATGGCAGAATATCCCAATTTTAATATAGTCGGAGAAGAGTGGAGTTATAATCCACTTTTAGTGGGGTATTGGCAATCCGGATCTTCGGCCTCCGGGGATTACGAGTCTAACCTGAAAACTACGATGGACTTCCCTTTGCAGCAGACCCTGGTTAATGCTTTAAAACAGGAGGAAAGCTGGGATAAAGGATTTAATACCCTTTACGAGGGACTCGCCAATGATTTCTACTACCACGATCCAAAATCAATAATGATCTTCGGGGATAACCATGATATGGACCGTTTGTACACACAGCTCGATGAAGACGCTGTTCTCACAAAAATGGCCCTGGCTTATATATTATCAGTTCCCAGGATACCCCAGCTGTATTACGGTACAGAAATACTCATGGAAAACAGCGCGAAGCCGGGGGATCATGGCCTTATCAGGACCGATTTTCCGGGTGGATGGAAAGGAGATAAAGTAAATGCCTTTAATGGGCAAGGTTTGAGTGATGAGCAAAAGGATATGCAGCAAACCCTGAAGAAGCTATTGAACTTCAGGAAGGGAAACCAAGTGCTGCACAAGGGTGAAACCAGGCACTTTGCACCCGAGGATGGTGTATATACACTATTCCGGAGCATGGGTGATCAGACAGTTGTCCTGTTTCTGAATAAAAATGATGCTGCTGTAAAAATTCCACTTCAACGATATTCTGAAATGGGATTGAAGGGAAAGAAGGCAAAAGATGTGATCAGTGGGGAGGAGTTCATGTGGAATGATATGCTTCAACTCGACGAAAAAGGATTCTTATTACTCACTTTATAATTCGCTGCTTTTGTACAAAACATGTGTAAGTTTATTAGTAATCCTGACGGTATTGTTTGCTTCCTGCCGCCCGGAAAATCGGAAAGAGGAAGCTAAAGGGATCAGTGCTACTATGGAGAAGGAACATAAAATTGTCATTTACCAGGTTTTTACCCGATTATTCGGGAACACCAATACCACCAATAAACCTTGGGGAACACTGGAGGAGAACGGGGTAGGTAAGTTCAGTGATTTTACTGAAAAAGCACTTGCAGAGATTGTAGACCTGGGTGTAACCCATATTTGGTATACTGGCGTACCTCATCACGCCTTAGTCACAGATTACAGTGAACACGGGATCTCATCTGATGATCCTGATGTGGTTAAAGGTAGGGCCGGTTCTCCTTATGCTGTTAAGGATTATTACAACGTTAACCCGGACCTGGCCGAAGATCCCGCTAACCGCCTTCAGGAATTCAAAGATCTTATCGGTCGTACCCATGATGCCGGATTAAAATTGTTAATTGATATTGTGCCCAATCACGTGGCCAGGCATTACGAGGGGAAAAGTACACCGGAGGGCTCACAGCCATTTGGAGCAAATGATGATACCTCAGTAGCTTACAGCAGGGATAACAATTTTTATTATTTACCGGGACAGGAATTCCAGGTGCCAGATGGTAGGGGGAGCTATAGCCCCCTCGGCGGTGAAAAGCACCCTGCAGCGGATGGAAAATTCCAGGAGGTTCCTGCAAAGTGGACCGGCAACGGGGCCCGGAAATCAAAACCTGACCTGGACGACTGGTATGAGACCGTAAAAATCAATTACGGGGTAAGGCCGGATGGTGGTATCGAATTTGATACACTCCCGGAGGGATACGAGCACAAGGATCATGGTGAGCATTACCAGTTCTGGGAAGGTAAAGATGTACCTTCTTCATGGATAAAATTTAAAGACATTGCTCTTTACTGGCTGGATATGGGCGTTGATGGCTTCCGTTTTGATATGGCGGAGATGGTGCCGGTCGCCTTTTGGAGTTATTTGAACTCGCACATAAAGCATAAGAATCCGGAGGCTGTACTTTTGGCTGAAGTGTATAATCCGGGACTCTACAGGGATTATATTCATAAAGGAAAAATGGATTATCTCTACGACAAAGTAGAATTTTATGACAGCCTGAAGCATATTATGCAGGGACATGGATGGACGGATCATATGCCGGTAGTGGTGGATGGACTTAAAGATATTGAGCACCATATGCTGCATTTCCTTGAGAACCATGACGAGCAGAGGATTGCCAGCCCGGACTTTGCAGGTAATGCCCAGATCGGACGACCGGCAATGGTAGTTTCGGCAACCATGACCACTTCGCCAACCATGGTATATTTTGGCCAGGAGGTTGGAGAGCCTGCGCGAGAACATGCCGGTTTTGGAAGACCTACAAGAACTTCGATCTTTGATTATATCGGGGTGCCGGCTCACCAGCGGTGGATGAATGAAGGTAAGTTTGACGGGGGACAACTGAGCAAGGAAGAAAAGAAACTCAGGGACTTCTATAAGCGATTATTGAACTTCACAATCCAGAGTAAAGCGTTGATGGGAGCTTACCGTGATATTCATTATTATAACCGTGACAACACTGAGAATTATAATTACAGGGTGCTGTCTTATGCAAGGTACAAGGATGATGAAAGGCTGATCATTACTACTAATTTTGATACGGCTACCACTCATCGATTTAACCTGAAACTACCACCGGAGCTTGTTCAGGAATGGGGGTTAGAAGAGGGTAATATAAAACTGTCAGAACAGCTGTATGGCGAAAACCAGAGAATACTGAAGGTTAAAGATGGTAAAGCAGATGTAGACATTATCCTGAAACCCCTCGAGTCCTTTATATTTAAGGTTGGAGCATAAAAAAAACCCGGTGTTTACCGGGTTCTTTAGTTATTATGAGCATTATTAAGCTGCTTTAGGTGCTGTTTTCTGGTATACCAGGCCAATAACGGCGCCAACAATTCCATGAAAGATTATGTTGATGATCGCATCTACAAGAGTGCCTGTCAAGTCCATGATCTCTGTAGTTGCGAACCACAATAACCCCAGGCCTAAGCCGGTAAAAACTCCGATCCACGCACCAAATTTGAAGCCGCTGCCCGCGCTGGGAGCGCCATGGGCATAGGTGCCGTAGATAGTGCTTAAGGCAAAAGCCGCGATAAAGTTTGCCAGGGCGATCATACCTATATTCATAGGGTCTTTAGAAACATCTGCAAGTGTGTGTTCCGCATAGAAATCAACAGTGGCAAATCCCCAGATGAGGTAGCCCAATAAAAAGGCGACCAGGAAACCGGCCAGAGTGGCCAGTAAATTCTGCTTAGAGAACATAATAATTGGTTTAGTTGGTTAATAATAAATTAAATGTATG
>JABDLH010000149.1 GCA_013003145.1 Flavobacteriaceae bacterium
CCTATACGTACCGCCCATTTCTCTAATGCCCTGATCCCGGGAGTCGTCTTCCGGGTATCCAGGATCTGGGTGTTGGTCCCTTCTAATAACCGTACATATTTGCGGGTCTTTGTGGCAATTGCACTCATCCGCTGCATCCCGTTAAGAACAAGTCTTTCTGCTTTGAGAATACTCTGGGAGCTGCCGCTGACATAGAATACGATATCACCGAATTCTACGGGAGAACCATCAGGGATCAAAACTTCCATTTCCAATTCAGGGTCAACATATTTAAAGACCTCCCGGGCAAATTCAACTCCGGCTACAACCCCTTTATCTTTCACTAATAACTGGGCCTTTCCTTCAGCATCTGCAGGGATACAGGCCAATGAACTGTGATCCCCATCACCGACATCTTCCCTGACGGCATTGGCGATGATGCCTGCTATCTCTTCCCTGAACTGTTCTTCTGATATCATATATTCTGAATTGTTCTTCGCTAAATTAGTAAAAACTAACGCCACAGCGGGACTTGATTTTTCCTAATATTCTATATTTGCCCCATGACCATAAAGCTGCTCGCCGTCGGAAAAACGGACCGGAACGAACTTTCTGAACTGATCGCAGAATACGATAAAAGACTGCAGCATTATGTGCGGTTTGAGGCAGAGATCATCCCTGACCTCAAGAATACGAAGAATATCAGCCCCCAACAACAAAAGGAGAAAGAAGGTGAGGCTATCCTTAAAAGGTTAAAACCAACAGATGTACTCGTGCTACTCGATGAGAATGGCAAGCAATTCAGCTCGGTAAATTTTGCCGCATACCTGCAAAAGCAAATGAATGCAGGGATTAAGACCTGGGTGTTATGTATTGGTGGTGCTTACGGGTTCAGCGAAGCTGTTTACAGCGCTGCCAGGGGTAAGATCAGTCTTTCCAAAATGACATTCTCTCACCAAATGGTCAGGTTATTCGCCGTTGAGCAGTTATACCGCGCTTTCACAATCCTGCGTAATGAGCCCTATCACCACGAATAATCCTAATACAGCACACGGAATTTAATGGTGTTCTCTACCTTCTTCAGGGCTTGTATAACCTCTTTGTTATACTCCTTGTTCAGGTCAGAGATCACATAACCTACATCGCTGTCAGTTGACAAGTATTGCCCGGTGATGTTCATTTCGTATTTGGCCAGGACCTCGTTGATCTTTGCCATTACCCCCGGAACATTCTTATGAATATGCAAGAATCTATGCGCATTGTCTTGTTTAGGTAGACGGATATTCGGGAAATTCACAGCATCGACCGTATTTCCTGAATTGATATAGCCCATAATCTTATTCGGAACAAAATCAGCAATATCGCGCTGTGCTTCCTCCGTACTACCCCCAATGTGAGGAGTGAGAATAACATTGTTCAAGCCGCGTAACTCCGTTTCAAAAGCCCCGTTAGACCGTGGCTCTTCGGGGTATACATCAACTGCGGCACCGGCGAGTTTACCGGATTTCAGCGCAGTGACCATCGCAGGAATATCCACAACAAAACCTCTTGACAGGTTGAGTAATACCGCCCCGTTCCGCATCTGGTTGAACTCGCGTTCCCCAATGAAGTTCTTATTGGCCTTGTTGTCATCGATATGAAGAGAAACCACGTCCGAAACGTTCAGCAAATCTTCCAGGGTAGAACAGGATTTCGCGTTTCCGAGGGCCAGCTTTTCATCTATATCATAGAAATAGACCCGCATGCCCATAGCTTCTGCCAATACTGATAATTGTTTCCCGATATTACCGTAGCCAACGATTCCAAGGTTCTTGCCCCGAACTTCCCTGGAGTTGGCAGCAGTTTTCTGCCATTGCCCGGAATGGATTTCCATACTGCGCGGGAAAATGCTTCGCATCAGCATAATGATCTGCCCAATGGCCAGTTCCACGACAGAGCGGGTGTTGCTATATGGAGCGTTAAAGACCACTACTCCCCTTTTCTTACAGTAATCCAGGTCTATTTGCGTGGTACCGATACAAAAGGCCCCCACAACCAATAATTTATTGGCCGCATCGAGAACTTTCTGGGTGACTTGTGTCTTAGAACGGATCCCTAAAACATGCACACCCCTGATCTTCTCTATGAGTTCCTCCTCGGACAGGCTGTGCTTTACCAATTCTACGGCAAAGCCGTCTTCGGACAGGTTATCAAAGGCAGCGGGATGTACGTTCTCCAGCAAAAGGATTTTAATACGGTTCTTAGGATAGGATATATTTCTTGGCAGATCGTTCACAAATAAAAATTCATCTAAGTTAGGCGCCACGTGATCGGCATCTTTAGTAGCTTTCTCACGGTGCACATTTTCGGTATAAGCAAAGAACTTATCGGCAATACCGGCTTCGCGCATAACGTAATCGCTGTAACCATCACCGATCACCTGCACTTCACCATCCAGGTCCAGTTCTTTTAAACATTGGATCTTCCCATTGTGACCGGCCAGGACATTGGCTTTATCAAAACCGACAATTCGGCCCTCCTCATCAAACTGGAAGGTATTGGCAAAAACCCTTTCCGATGGGATATTGTACTCTGCTACAATGGGGTCGATAAACTCTTTAAATCCGCAGGAGATCACATAGATATCTTCTGAGAATTTATCAAAGAATTCCTTGTTAGAGGCGATACTCTTAGAGATCTTCTGCCGTAATTCTTCTACCAGTTTAGGAAGATCATCCCGGTGCGCATCTAGCATCCGGATCCTTCGTTCCAGGGATTCGGTAAACGAGATATCCCCGTCTATCCCCAGGTTGGTGATCTTCTGAATCTCCCGGATCACTTCGTCGCGATTAGACCTGTCTTTCAGGGTCATTTCCGCAAGTACATCCAAGGCTTCTACCCGGGTTAAGGTACTGTCAAAATCAAATACGTATTTTCTTCCCGCTTCTATCATGGTCCAGCTTTGATTAAGAGCCAAAAGTAAAAATTAATTTGGTCGGTAATTCACTTAAAGTCCTAAAACTATGTTTGGTCCAAGCGATTACGCTTAAACATGCAGGATTCATTTTTTAGGCCCGGGTAAATTAGGAATTCCTTAATTCCCTAATAGAAAACTCAGGTGAAATTGAATAAGAAGTAGTTGTATAACAAGCCGGTGAGGATGGCAAATCCAAAACTCAGTAAGGTCCCTATCAGGATATACTCGGTAAGTTTTCGACTGTTGCTTTCCTTGAGATCATTAAAACGGAAAACAGATTTAGCAGTGATCAGCAGGCCTATGGCATCCCATCTCCCGATAACGATAAACACAAGCACAAATAAGCGTTCCAGGATTCCGATATAGCGCCCGGCGTTTGGCAGGGATTTATGATCGGTCTCTATCTGGTCAGACATTCCTTCCAATAAATAGGCCATCAGGACCGCGACGGGCTGGGTCACGAAGACCAAGGCTGTAAGCAGTGCCCAGTTAAATCCTGCAAAAATCTCTTGCAGTACCAGGGTGGGTTCTGCCAGGTAGAATGCTGCATACCCGAGAATCGCTATATGCATTGCCTGCCCTAACATAAATGGAATCCTGCGGTACTTAAAAGAGTCCTGTATATACAGCCGAAGCAGATCTATAAAAAAATGACTCAGGGCAATTAAGCCGGCTAGGTACCAGAGCGTAAAGTCCCATAGCACTAAGTAGATCAATACAAAGTGTACCAGGATATGTAAATACAGGTATTTAGACTTTATTTTATTGGCATCCTGGTGGATGGTCCAGCGTTGTGGCTGCAAGAGAAAATCACCCAGCATGTGGGCCAGCAATAATTTCAGGAATAGCATCATGGGTTAAGTTCTTTTAAGATGGAATTGTAGTGCCGTAATATGGAGAGGACCAGGTCTTTTCGCGCTCGCTTAAAGCGTTGACTGACCGCAGACTGCTTTATCCCTAACTGCTCCGCGATTTGGTTTTGTGCAGCACCCGGTTCTTTTAAAAGTAATACCATGATCTCTGCGGAAACCTGGCTCCAGTCGTTCATGAAATCGAGTGCGAGCTGCAAGATCAGGTTCAGGGTTCTGTCTTGTTTTGGATGGCCACTGGAAATGGCTAAATGCACTTTTTCATCTTTCAATCGCTCAAAAGTCCTGCCGGATCTCTGGTAAGCCGTCCCGTTAGACTCACTTACCTTAGGGCCCTTGTAAGTTTCATCTCCAAGCCCTATTCCCATCCTCACATCGAGCTTTTTAAAGGTTTTTATCCTCGCCTTAATGGCAATGGCCGTATGCAAGGCGCGTTCTGCCGGGACACGGATCTGGAATTCATCCCCACGGTAAAACTCCCAGTCCGCCGGGGAATTTCCCAATTGCAGGAAATAGCTTTTCAGTTCCTCCATCCACTCAGAAGCTCGGTATTCGCCGGAATTAATGATATCCCCGGTAATAATCGCGATCATGTTCCACTTTATTAATGATAACGCTAATCTAGCAAAATATTATTCATTTCGCTAATAAAATTAAATATTATGGAATTAGCTAATGTTACGTCAGAACCATCTCCTCACTGCCATGCAATAAGATCTGAACAGTTGTCCGAATTCTTTTTCCAGGAATTCTTCTTCCGGGACAATCTGGAAACGGTTCATATAGGCCACGAATAGGGCGGCGAGCAGCGTATTAAAGGCATTGCCTAAATAGAGCCCCCATGCCAGCAGCAGCAGCAAGAGAGAAAGATACATCGGGTTCCGGGTATAATTATAGATACCACTAGTCACCAGCACCTTAGATTTATCGGGGTTCCTGGGATCTATACTTGTACCTGCCCTGGCAAATTGTAACAGGGCTATGCCCGTCACCAGGATAGCCATGCCTGTCAACACCCATAGCAACCACTTCCTGCCAAAGAAATCGAACTCCCCAACGGGTAGCCACAGGTCTAACAAGTACATACAGGAACCAAAGAATAGGAATACTAAAGCCGGTGGAATTTTCAATTTCATAGTCATGCCCTAAAATTAGTATTTTTGGCCCACTATCACCCTACCTCAAATAATCCACATTTATGATCAAACTGGTCTTTGCCACACATAATCCTAAAAAACTGGAGGAAATTCAACGTATGGTTCCCGAGGGAATACAATTACAGTCGCTCAATGATATCGGCTGCATGGAGGAGATCCCGGAAACTGCCGAGACCCTTGAGGGAAATGCAATGCTGAAAGCAGATCATGTGAGCCGGCATTATGGATTGCCCTGTTTCGCGGACGATACGGGGCTGCTGGTCAACGCACTGCACGGCGCACCCGGGGTATATTCTGCCCGTTATGCCGGACCCCAGAAGAATTCTTCAGATAACATCGCACGAGTTTTAAAGGAACTAGGGGAAAAAGAAGACCGTACTGCTTTTTTCAGGACCGTGATCGCCCTGAATCTCGATGGCCAACAACACTTATTTACAGGAGAGGTTCATGGGGTCATCACTAAGGCGCCTTCAGGAGAAGGCGGCTTTGGGTACGACCCTGTTTTCAGACCGGAAGGATACCAGGAGACCTTTGCGCAATTACCCGCTGAAGTCAAAAACAAGATCAGCCACCGCGGTAAAGCTTTCAGGAAATTGATTGATTTTTTGAAATCCGGCCACTGAAGTCGTTAAAAATAGTGTCTGCTACCTTCAGGCTGCTTTGAGCTAATTTCCCGGAAGCCCCTGTTTTAATATGTATTTAACTCATTTACAAATACATAGCGAATATTGTCGCTTGTATGGATAATTAACAGTACCTTTGCGGCCGAATTAACGCCGCCGGTAGCGCAGGTGTTGTAACGGGCAAACAGGTTCTTATTTGAAGATCGCTCTAGACAACACAACTATTTGCGATTTATAAGAATTACCCATTATGACAAAATTTGAAGCACTAGGGCTAGACACGCCCTTACTGAATGCTATTGCAGACCTTGGATTTGAATCACCTTCCGAGGTTCAGGAAAAAGCAATCCCAATCCTTTTACAAAGTGAGACCGACCTGGTTGCCCTTGCGCAGACAGGGACAGGGAAAACTGCAGCCTTTGGCTTTCCGCTGATCCAGAAGATCGATGCGAGCAGCCGAACCACCCAGGGGCTTATCCTCTCTCCTACCCGTGAACTCTGCCTGCAGATCACCAATGAAATGCAACTGTATTCTAAGTACGTAAAAGGACTTAATACCGTAGCCATCTATGGTGGTGCCAGTATTACCGAACAAGCAAAGCAGGTAAAGCGCGGAGCACAGATCGTGGTAGCCACACCGGGAAGGATGAAAGATATGATCAACCGTGGTATGGTTGATATTTCCAAGATTGAATATTGTATCCTGGATGAGGCAGATGAAATGCTGAATATGGGATTCTACGAGGATATCAAAGATATTCTTTCCAATACTCCCGAAGATAAATCTACCTGGTTGTTCTCGGCAACTATGCCTAAAGAGGTGGCAACCATCTCTAAGAAGTTCATGCATAAACCCAAGGAGATCACCGTGGGGACCAAGAACTCAGGGACAGATAATGTACAACACGAATATTATGTAGTAGGAGGACGTGACCGTTATCCTGCATTGAAAAGGCTGGCTGATGCCAACCCTGATATCTTTTCGGTTGTATTCTGCCGTACTAAGAGAGACACCCAGAAAGTTGCGGAAAAACTTATCGAAGACGGCTACAATGCCGGAGCCCTGCATGGCGATCTGAGCCAGAACCAGAGGGATATGGTGATGAATGCTTTCCGTAAAAAACAGATACAGATGTTGGTTGCTACCGATGTAGCAGCACGAGGAATTGATGTGGATGACATCACCCACGTGATCAACTACCAGCTTCCTGATGAGATCGAGACCTATACACACCGAAGCGGACGTACAGGCCGCGCCGGGAAATCAGGGATCTCCATGGTGATTATCACCCGTAGCGAGATGCGCAAGATCAGCGCCATCGAGAAAAAAATTCAACAGAAATTCATCTCCAAACAAATCCCTTCAGGGATGGAGATCTGCGAGATACAATTGTACCACCTGGCCAGTAAGATCCGGGATACAAAGGTAAATAAGGAAGTAGAGAGCTACTTACCTGCTATTTACGATGTATTTGAAGGATTAGACAGGGAAGAGCTTATTAAGAAGATGATCTCTGTAGAATTCACCAGGTTCTTTAATTACTACAATAAATCCAAAGACCTGAACACAGACGCCGGCAAGAGGGATGGTGCATCTACAAATGGCCAGATCCCCAGTGATGGTTCTGTTCGTTACTTTATCAACGTTGGTGAACGCGACGGTTATGACTGGATGTCCTTAAAAGATTTTTTAAGGGATACCCTTGGACTGGAAAAAGACGATATCTACAAGGTAGATGTAAAAGACAGTTTTTCTTTCTTTAATACGGAAGCGCAACTGACCGAGTTTATCCTAAGCCATTTCACCGACTTTAAAGTAAAAGGTCGATTTGTGAACGTCGAGATTTCCGGAGCTCCGGATCAGGGCGGCGGTGGACGCAAGAATAAGAAGGGGAACCGAAGGATGAAAGATCGCGGACCTAAATCTAAAAAGAGTTTCAGCAAATCAGATTCCGGCAAGCCTGGGAAAAGAAGAAGCAAGAAACGTGACGGTTACTTTTAGTTAATTGTATTCTAAAATATACCAGAAGGGCTAAATTTTTGTTTTATTCGTAGTTGAATATCATTCATGAAGAAAACGATCGCCTTACTGTTTACCTGTATTGGCCTGGTAGCCTTTTCCCAGGAAAAGGCCCAGGAACCACAGGAGATTGAAGCTATTATTGTAAATGCCCAGACCGATGCACCCTTAGAAAGTGTGCACGTCATCAACCTGAACCAGGTGAAAGGAACCATTTCCGACTCCAAGGGAAAGTTTAAGATCCCGGCGGCAGTCAATGATACTCTCTACCTCACCTACCTGGGATTTAAGTCACAGAAGATCCGGGTTACCAATGACATGTTCAAATTTGCCGATACACGTATTGCGCTTACAGAGCTGGCCTACGCCCTGGAAGAGGTGATTATCAGGCCTTACCAGCTAACGGGTTTCCTCGAGATAGATGTGAAGAACCTCCCCATTAATACGGCCTATCAATATAGTATTTCCGGTCTTTCTAAAAGTTACGAAGCGGGGAATAAGAACCCCAGCGCAGTGACCAAAGTACTGGGTGCAATCCTTAATCCTGCAGATCTGCTGCGCAACCTTTTTGGGAAACGACCGCGACAGATGCGCAAACTGCGACAGATGAAGGAAGACGACCAGATCCGGGATCTGCTCGCTTCTAAATTTGACAGGGAAACGCTGACAGAACTTCTGCAACTGGAAAAAGTAGATATAGAAGATATCCTTTCTAACTGTAATTATTCCGATTCTTTTATACAAACGGCCAATGATCTGCAGATCCTGGACGCTATCAGCAGTTGTTACGAGGAATACAAAGTGCTTAACCGGGGAAATTAACTCCTCACTTACAGGCCAAATCACTCAATTTTACGACTTTATAAGAAGTGCCACAATTGCGGCTGAACTAGCTTATTTTAGGGGAAATATATTTTATAATTCTCTTAACATTTTATAGTTTTAGCCAAAATCTGGTATTATGAAGAATCTGTTTATTGCCGTGGCAATTTCCTGTTTCCTTTTTGGGTGCAAACAAGAAAAGAAAACGCCGGAAAAAGAAGTGACCATGGTCATGGACAGTGTGGAGAGTACACCAGAGAAGAACTCCCCTTTTACCTGGGAAGGCGCCAACGTATACTTCCTGCTCACCGATCGCTTCTACAATGCTGACCCTGAGAACGATATAAATTTTGAACGCGAGGAGGAGACCGGGAAACTACGCGGGTTCATGGGGGGCGACATCGCCGGGATCACCCACAAAATTGAGCAGGGATATTTTGATAACTTAGGTGTAAACGCGATCTGGTTCACCCCGGTGGTAGAGCAGATACACGGAGCTACCGATGAAGGTACGGGAAATACCTATGGCTACCACGGGTACTGGGCTAAAGACTGGACGGCCCTTGATCCTAATTTCGGAACTCGCAAAGAGCTCGCCAAGCTCGTAGAAACAGCACATGACCATGGAATTCGCATCCTGATGGACGTGGTGATCAATCATACCGGACCGGTCACGGAAGAAGATCCGGTTTGGCCTGATGAATGGGTAAGGACCAGTCCTCCCTGCCAATTTTCTACTTATGAAAACACGACAGAATGCACCCTGGTTGAAAATCTCCCTGATATTTATACAGAATCTGACGAGCCTGTAGTACTCCCTGATGCCCTCCTGGCAAAATGGAAAGCAGAAGGCCGGCTGAGTACAGAACTCGACGAACTGAATACTTTCTTTGACAGGACAGGACACCCAAGGGCTCCTCGTTTTTACCTGATCAAATGGCTTACGGACTATGTAAACGACCTGGGTATTGACGGTTTCCGGGTAGATACGGTTAAACATGTCAATGAAGAGGCCTGGCAGGATCTCTACGACGAGGCCTCCTATGCCTTCCAGAGTTGGAAAAGTAAGCACCCGGATGAAGTCCTGGATGATGAACCCTTCTTTATGGTCGGTGAGGTTTATAATTTCGGGGTATCCGGGGGGCGCGAATTTGATCTTGGCGACAAGAAGGTAGATTACTTTGACTATGGTTTTAACAGCCTGATCAATTTTGAATTAAAATCGGACGCCGATAAAGATTACGAGACGATCTTCAGTAAATACAGCGAACTGCTGCATACCAAGTTCAAGGATAAAGGATTCATGAATTACCTGTCTTCCCATGACGATGGTAATCCATGGGACAAAGAGCGAGAGAACCCGTACAGGGCTGCCAATGTACTCTTGCTTACTCCCGGGGCTTCGCAGATCTATTACGGGGACGAGACCAGCAGAGATCTCACTATTGAAGGTACCGAAGGTGACGCCACCCTGCGTTCATTTATGAACTGGGAAGATATTGACAGTACAGCCACCAATGAGGTGCTTACCCACTGGCAGAAACTGGGACAGTTCCGAAAGAATCATCCCGCTGTAGGCGCAGGAAAGCACAAACGACTGGGAAAAACGCCCTATGTATTCAGTAGAACATATACGGATGGAGAGTTTAAGGATAAGGTGGTTATTGGTCTGGATCTTCCCAAAGGGAAGAAGTCACTTTGGGTCAAAGGTTTCTTTGGGGACGGAACTACCCTTTATGATACCTATTCAAATACCCAGGTAGTCGTTAAGAACGGTAAAGTTCTTCTGGATAATCCCTACGATACGGCACTACTCGAAGTCCCGGCACCATAAGCCGTTTATTTACGGGAATGAAGGGCGATCCTGTTGCCCTCGGTATCGGTAAAAACAGCCATATACCCTACGTCTTCCTTGATAAGGGTTTTAGGATTCACAATCTTTCCACCTGCCCGTTCTACCCGGTCCAGCTCTTGTTGCACATCTGCCGAAGTAAAATAAACCAGTGGTCCGTGAGAATCACTGGGTTTATACCAGTCTCTATGCAACACCAATGAACCCGTAGTTCCCGGCTTATCTTCCGCATAAGGGAACCATCCCATCACCAGGGGCCCCATATTGTGCACTTGGATATCTATCTGGAAAACGGAGTCATAGAATTTTTTGGCACGATCCATATCGTTTACGGGTATTTCTACCCAGCCAATCATATTGTGTTTCATCGGTAGTTTATTAGCTGGATGAACTTATCCGTGGGTTATTTTTTTATCCGTACGCGGGGCAGAAGGTTCTCTCTCCAATCGTGCTTTCAAACTGTCCAGTCCTTCTTCAAAATCCTTCCCGACCGCCTTATCCATGTTCATGAACAACATCATGATACTCATAGGGAATTTATTGTTTCCACTGAATCCCCAGGTGACTTTAGTACTGTCTTTCCCGGCATCCTCAGTGATCATATAAGAATCAGACTGTGATTTCCAGGGTTTTAAAAAGCGTAATTCTCCATCCACACGTTTTCCTTCCTGTATCGCGGTGATCTCCTGTTCGCCTTCACCCACATCCTTATTTCCTTTCCAGTAACTCACAGCCCCCACGGTTCCATCGGTCCCGGTAAACTTCTTTTCCATATTGGGATCCTTTTTTTCCCAGGGAGACCATTCGGCCTGGTTCTTCAGGTATTTCAGGTATTCAAAGACATCCTTCCTGGGACGATTTACCGTGATACTCCGGTTGACATCATAACTTTTAGGAGCGATTACTGCCAGTACAATAATGAGCAGAACGATCCCACCGAGAATATATAGTGCTGTGATCATGAGAATAAAGGTGTTGGTTAGACTATTAAAGATAAGAAATTAAGCCCATGGCAGCTGCAACCCTAAAGACATTTTTACTCAGTAGGATGTGCCCATTTCTTCGGTACTGATCATCCATTGTGTACCAAATTTATCCTTCACCATCCCGAACTTACCTCCCCAGAAAACGTCTTTGAGCGGCAAATTGATCTCTCCACAATCCGCTAATCCGTTAAATACGGCTGTTGCCTCTTCTGCATCCAGGATATTCAGGCTCAGGTGGAGGTCGTTTCCCCGGACCAGGTTAGGCTGCATAGTATCACAAGCGTAGATCTTCTGGTCCCCGAACTGCAATTGGGCGTGCATTACCTTTTGCATCATAAAGTCCGGAGTTTCCATAGTTTCCGGGGCATCTGCAAACTTCTTTATATCCAGGCTCCCGTTTAAAAGGTCTTTATAATATTCCATAGCCTCCTGGCAATTTCCGTCAAAGGCGAGGTAAGGTGTAAGTTTCATGATAGGATCATTAAATGGTTTATCTATTAAAATTAACGGAAATCCATTTCTTTACCTAGGATGAGTTTTAATTTAATTCTCCAAATTTTTATCCCTTTTCCCGTAAGAAACGGGCTTCGATAGCTTCCAGGCTTTTGATCGATTTTCGGGTCCAATCCATCCGCTTTTCAAGCTTTTCAGCTTCACTCAGTTGCCAGGGCAGTGATGAGTTACGAAGTCTTTGGGTTAATTCGTTCAAGATGATGGCCGCAGACACAGAAATGTTGAGGCTTTCCGTAAAACCGGCCATAGGTATAGCCAGGTAGGCATCGGCCTGCTGCATTACCTCCTCACTCAGGCCTTCCTTCTCTGTACCGAAAAAAAAAGCTGTGGGTTGTTCCAATTCAAAATCGTCCAGTGTAGAAGATGAGGCATCGGGCGTCGAGGCAATGATACTATACCCTTGGTCCCGCAAATGCTGCATACAAGCTTCGGAGTTCTTATGACGGTATACATCTACCCATTTCTGTGC
>JABDLH010000156.1 GCA_013003145.1 Flavobacteriaceae bacterium
TAGCCATCCAGCTCTCCATCCCTGTAACGAATGGTTTCCAGGGCTTCGGTATAATCCTCAAAGCTCTGGGTCTCCTGCTCCTTAAGTATTCCAAAGGCTAATACATTCTCCACAAAAGTGGTGCAATCCAGGCCGTGCAGGTTAACCACCAATGATTCTTTGTTTCCAACCTCCAGGGTTTTGGCAACATAAGGGGTGCCCATAAAAGTTTTCCCGATGGTTACCAGGGTCTGCCCGTAGTCGTCTTGTGAAAGGGGTTGCAGTTGTTGGACTTTCTCTTCAAATTTCTGCCGGTCGGCATCAGAGCATACAATAGCCTGTGACCAGGTGGTGGTGCACCCTAGGAAGAAAAGAATGGGAATGAGTAGTTTTTTCATGGGCCGGATTTGACCCTAAAAATACATTTTAATATCCAAATTGCGCGTATCCCTGGTAGGCATCGGGGTCAAAAACTACGGCCCGTGGACGATCCCTGATCAGGAAGGCTTCGGTGACCCTGTCCATAATTTCTGCATCCGACTCTATGTCCGCAATTCGCAAACCATCATTGCGGTATACCGGGTCAATACACGGCATTTCACATGCCTTGTAAATAACCACATGCATTTTGTAATCCTTGTAATAATCCAGCTTATTTTTCTTTTTAAAGTAGAAAGCTGTATACGAATTACCATCATTTTCAATTATCCTGGAATCGATATACTGAACGGTATCGAAGTCAGGGTGGTAGGTCGAATCCTCGAAGAGGGAGGCCTCGGCAAGGGCTTCAGGTTTCCGATATTCGCCAGGGATCAGGGATAATTGTCCTACTTCGTCCAGGATTTCATACAATAAGATCCTGCTATTTTTATCCTGCGCCAGCTCAGCAATGATACTATTTGGTATATTTTCATTTGCTGCTGCCTTAAGGGCAATAATACGTGCCTGTATCCTGGCATCTTCTACCCATGATAATTTCTCAAAAAAGGCCGATACATTTTTGTCCGAACGGAATGGGTAAAGCACAACCGCATAATCATGCAGCAACTTCCTGAATTGTCGCTGCTTCCTGCTTTGCTTCTGTCCCGGCTCGGCTTCCAGGGCCAACTGCCGCTTGAGCTGCATACGGGCATCATTCAACATGGCAGTTTTATATTTTTTATAATGTTTTGGCCGTATTAAATCTTTTGAAAGTAAACCGGATAATAAGGCCAATACGGGCTCCTTGTATTCCTCAATTGGATGATATGCCAACAGCTCTGGGAATAATTCCCTGGCCATGGGCAGGCTATCCCTGAAAGGTTCAAAGATCTTATTGATCTCGTACACATTAGATGCCAGGGGCAGGTCTTTAGACAACAAGCGCATTAACTGCTTCGCAGCATCTTGGGTATTCTTCTGGGTGATCGCCTGTAGTATCTTGGACTGTGCCATCGCATCCGTATAGGATTCCTCATAATATCGCAACAGGAAACTCTCCACCTCGGGATGCTCCATTCGTCCTAATTGTCTTAGTAAATGAGTCCTGATATGTACCTTATCTTCCGGGAATTCAAAATTCGAAAGTAATTGCATCAGGCTGTCTGCATGGGTTTCAGTAAAAAGCAGGTACCTGTAGCCGTCCAGGACTATACTATCATTCGCTCTTAGCGCAGAGAAAAAGTCGTTCGTCTTATCTTCAGTCAGTTCCCGCCCTACCAGGGTGTCCATAGGTCTGAAATTATCAAAGAATTCCTTTACAAACGGACTCAGGGGCCGCAGGCTGTCACCCCCCGCTTTCAGCTCGTATAACAGGCTTCCTTTAATCACATTCTTCACTAGTATAAATCGACTGCTGGCCGTATCGGTAAGCGTCATCTGGAGTTCGTGGTGTCCTTCGGGATGCGTCCGAGATATCGTTTCACTTACCTTAAATGTTTTCTTCGCATATCGTCTTTTACGACCTGCCCAGGCCGAATCTATAGATGCTATAGTCATGAACTCATGGCTCTTATTCAGCAAGACTGTGATCGCTTCGTTGTTCTTATACTGGTAGACCGTCTTTTTGGTATACGGCATGTAGTCTTTTTGCTTCTTACGGGTATATCCCTGGCCGCTGATCTCTACGAATTTTTTTGGCGTAACGGGGGATACCGTAGTAAACAACATGGCTGTGTCCCTGATCTTTTCAAATTCTTCAGGGTAATACGTTTCACTAAGCCGGAACGAATCCAGGTATTGTCTTGCTGCAGCTTCGTCCTTGCCCAGGCTGCCAAGCAGGTAATAATCGTTGCCTTGCTTAAAGCTTTTAAGATAAACACGTTGCCCCTGATTTTTGTTGAATTCAGCAGATGAAACAAGGTTGTCCGGGGATTCTACCCAGGATTCACCTTCAAGACCATAGGCCTGGTAAAACCTTAATTGAATCTGTTTTAATTCAAATGCATCCGACTCTATATAGTCAAAATCATTCAGGGTTACTTTGTGCAGGAAGTAATAGTTTCCATTCGCAAAATCGTAGCCTTCCACCTGCCTGTTCCCATGGCGGAATCGATTGGTGAAACGATGAAGCCCCGGCATATTAACCTGGAAGCTATTAAAGCCTGAACTGAGCGAAATTTGTTTTTCAACCGGGATGTTAAAGCGGAGGCTGTTAAAAAGAGCTGGGCCAAAACGAGCGGAATAATCCCCATCTCCGGCCAGCTTAAACACCAGGATCTCCAGCGGCGTCTGGAAGATCTGGTAGTGCTGGTGGTCGCCATTTTTCAGACGGTTCTTCAGGTCCAGCCCTTTAAAGCCTTGTTTCTCTATAATGGTTTTTTCCAGGATGGTTCCCGGGATATTCTCGAATAACATATCCTCCAGGTCGTGCAACTCCAGCGTAGCTTCCGGGTTGAGGAAGCGGTATGTTGGAACACGGTGTACCATCAGGTACGCCCCGTTGGGGAGATCGGGCGAGATATAAGTGGTATGTGATTTTTCAACTACGGGGTATAGCGGCGCGGGCAGGTCAAGGCTAAAGAACTGGTCGTCCGTAGTCTGCGTATGCCCCTGAGGCTCCCGGAATGTCTGAACAAATTTATGTTTAAGCTCCTGCCCTTTTACACTGCTTGCAGACACCAGGGGTTTCACTTGGTAACCCTTGCTGCGAAGCAATTCCAGGACGCCCTCTTCTCCCGGGAGGTGGGCGGCGCCTATACCGGCAAATACTTTTTGATGACGGATGGCCGAATCCAGTTTATGCACCATATTCCGGTTACGGATATACAGCATGTTCTCCAGGTAGTGATCGGTGTACATGGCTTTGTCGATAGAATCGAGCAGGGCAATATTTCGTTCGCGGTAGGCATCCTGCATCAGCGACATCAGGTTACCCTGCTGAATGCGCTCCTGTAACCAGGCATCCGGCTTCTTCTTCATGGCATTCATGCTGGCCAGGGCGACCAGGGTTCCGGATTCTTCCAGGTCTTCCAGGGCCAGGATCGGTTTGTGAAATTTACTGCCTGCCCGGTAAATGAACATATCCAGGTAGGTGTCTTCTTCAAAATCTTGTGCATATTGATCTGTGCGGTAGAGAATGCTGTTGACCAGCCCATCTTCGGAGGCGATGAAATTGGCAATATCTTTTTTGTCCGGAGCCCTCATGGCAAAAGCATCGGTATAAAATCCTTTAGGGTTAAATCCAATTTTTCCTGCCCGGCTCAGCGTGCCGGTTTCAGAATCGTTTTCCAACCAGGTAGCCGGGTCAGATTCCAGGGCAATGACCTCGCTCTGGTCAAGGGCATCGTAAAAAACATCATCCAGGTGAAAGGCGATCTTCTTACTGACGTGCATGGTGCCGTAGAGGTATGAAGTCTGTTCCAATCCATTCCCGGAAATTTCCCATAGCAAGCTGTTGTCATCTTGCGACCAGGAGGGAATTATAAAGCAGGTGCACAATAGGGGGAGTAGCCAGCGCATAGTAAAATAAGTTTACATATTAATATTAACGACTAATTGTCTTCAGTATTTCCCTGTCCTTCAGGATTTTTCAGGAAAACACGGGTTTTGGCGAGGCTGTCCGGGTAATTAGATTGTAGAAAGGTTATGAGTTGTTCGCGTACGTGGACCCTCAGGTCCCATGCGGTTGGAGAGTCTTTAGCGCTCATCAGGGCACGCACTTCCACATGATGTGGTTTGGAGTCTGTTACCTGAATATTATTCACTTTTTTATCCCACAGCTCTGTGTTTTCCAAAGTGCGAGTCAGTGCATCGCGCAGTTGGTCAAAGGGGACAGTGTAGTCCAGGTAAAGGTATACGGTTCCCAAAATGTCTGAAGAGGTTTTCGTCCAGTTCTGGAAAGGAGTATCAATAAAATATGTGGTAGGGACAACCAGTCTTCTTTTGTCCCAGATGGCGATCACTACGTAGGTGAGGCGTATTTCTTCTATTCGTCCCCATTCTCCTTCTACGATGACCACATCATCAATTTTTATGGGTTGGGTTAAGGCGATCTGTATTCCCGCCAGGATAGTTCCAATCATTTTCTGTGCGGAGAAGCCGATGATGATCCCGGCCACCCCTGCGGAAGCAAAGATACTGACCCCGATCTCCCGTATACTTTCAAAGCTCATCAGGGCGATACCCAGGGCAAGTATTATAAGGAGGAAGACCGCGATACGCTCCAGGATGTTGAACTGTGTATAGACCTTCCTCGCCCTGAGGTTGTTCGCCGTATTCATGTCGTACTGCTGTACCACAAGATCTTTTGCCAGGGTGATCACTTGTATGATCAGCCAGGTGATGGCGAAGATCAGGAGTAGGGAACTTCCCTTTCTAAAATAGTATTCGTAATCTTCCAGTCCTGTAAGTTCCCTGAGTGCTTTCATTCGCAGCAAGAAGGAAAGGAAGATGAGGAAAATAGGCTTTGCTGTCTTTTTTACGGTATCAGTAGGAATGATATTTCTGGGGTTTTTACCCAGTTTCCTGAGAATAGCGATCACTACGAAGTACAGGATAACTAATCCCAAAAAGGTACCCAGCGTATAAATCATCGCCTCCCGTTGAAAAAACTCTTCTAGCATAGCCCTATAATTTAAAAATACTCATGGGCTATAGGTGCTTTATCCATTAAATTAGTTTTCTCGATAGCTGCATTTAAAGTATTTAGAGGGGGTCTGAAGGATAGTTGCCTCTTAATTGGTATTTTTGTTTTTCAAAAAAAGAAAATTGTGAAAGGAGTATTACTCGTCAACCTGGGATCCCCGGAAAGTCCCACCCCTAAAGATGTAAAACCTTACCTGGACGAATTCCTGATGGATGAACGGGTGATCGATGTTCCCAAGATACTGCGCAATATTATTGTCAGGGGAATCATTTTACAAAGCCGACCTAAAAAATCGGCCAAAGCTTACAGTAAGATCTGGTGGGATGAAGGTTCTCCCCTCATCGTGATCTCGGAACGTTTTAAGAAGAAGGTGCAGCAGCAGACCAAACTGCCGGTTGCCCTGGGAATGCGTTACGGGACTATGAGTATAAAGAATGGGTTGGAGGAACTGCAGTCCCAAGGTGTGGACGAGGTGCTGCTGGTGCCACTCTACCCGCATTACGCCATGTCTTCTTACGAGACCGTCGTGGTA
The DNA here is from genome assembly GCA_013003145.1 of Flavobacteriaceae bacterium. Lineage (GTDB taxonomy): Bacteria > Bacteroidota > Bacteroidia > Flavobacteriales > Flavobacteriaceae > Zeaxanthinibacter. Next base: position 5,577 of record JABDLH010000156.1, read on the forward strand.
AAGGCTATGGAAGACCGGGAGAAGTTCTTCCCTGACCTGAAGATCACCACCCTGCCTCCTTTTTATAAGAATATCAATTACCTTAAAGTATTATCCAAGAGTATAGCGGATGGCCTCGCCGGCTTTGATTACGACCATGTGTTATTTTCATACCACGGTATACCCGAAAGGCACATCCGCAAATCAGATCCTACCAAATACCATTGTAAGATTGATGGTAGTTGTTGCAGTATTAATTCCATCGCCCATCATACTTGCTATCGCCACCAATGTTACTTTACCACGGAAGCCATCCGGAACATCCTGGGCCTCACGGAAGACCAGGTAAGCACTTCCTTCCAGAGTAGGTTAGCGGGAGACCCATGGTTAAAACCCTATACCGATTACGAGTTTGAACGTCTCCCGAAGATGGGTAAGACCAAGCTCGCCGTGATCACCCCTGCCTTTGTCTCAGACTGCCTGGAAACCTTGGAAGAGATCGCCATGGAGGGAGAAGAAGAATTCATGGAAGCCGGCGGGAAATCTTATAAGCACATACCTTGCCTGAACGATAGGGATGATTGGGTAGGTGTAATGGCCCAGTGGATAGCGGACTGGGAAGAACATAATATGCTCCCTGCCTGATGGCCAGGGTGTCTGCCGAGCAACTAGGTACAGAACCCATCAGCAAACTGCTGGTGAGACAGGCGGTCCCTGCCTCTATCGGGATCCTGGTGATGAGCCTGAATGTATTGGTAGATAGTATTTTTGTCGGGAACTGGATTGGCTCTATCGCCATAGCCGCGATCAACGTGGTTTTACCGGTTTCCTTTTTTATCGCTGCCCTCGGGATGTCTATCGGGATAGGGGGGAGCAGTATTCTTTCCCGCGCCCTTGGAGCCAACCGTAAAGAGAAGGCATTAAAAACCTTTGGGAACCAAATTACCCTGACCCTGTTGGTCACCATAATCATGGTGATCCTGGGACTTTACTATATAGATTCCCTGATTCCTGCTTTTGGTGGCAAGGGAGATATTTTTGCCCCGGCCAAGATCTATTACACCATCGTCCTTTACGGGGTACCCTTCCTGGCGCTTTGTATGATGGGGAACACGGTGATCCGGGCCGAAGGTAAGCCCAAATTTGCCATGATCGCCATGATCATTCCCTCTGTGGGGAACCTGCTGATGGACTATATCTTTATCTATGTGCTGGACTGGGGTATGCACGGAGCAGCCTGGGCAAGTACCGGGAGTTACTTTTTGTGCTTTTCTTACGTTTTCTGGTTCTTTTTGTCCAAAAACTCCGAATTAAAGCTTCGTTTTCAGGATTTCGGACTGAATCTGCCCATTTTGCGCGAGATCTCTTCCTTGGGATTTGTGACGCTTTCACGGCAGGCTGACACCAGCGTGGTTTACCTGTTGATGAACAACATCCTTTTTGGATTGGGCGGGGAAGCCATGGTAGCGGTCTATGCCATCATAGGGCGGATGCTGATGTTTGCCCTCTTTCCTGTTTTCGGGGTCACCCAAGGATTTTTGCCTATCGCCAGCTTTAATTACGGGGCTGAAAAATGGGGCAGGGTACGGCTGAGTATCAGTACCGCTATTAAATATGCCGCAGCCCTGGCCACACTGGTCTTTATTTTGCTGATGGTATTCCCGGCAGAGATAGCCGGACTCTTCCTAAGTGACCAACCTGGGATGAGTGCAGCAGACCTGGCCACTAACGCTTTTGTATTAGAACATAGCCCGGCCGCTATGCGCTGGGTATTTGCCGCAACCCCCATTATCGCTATACAGCTTATCGGTGCCGCCTATTTCCAGGCTATCGGGAAAGCGAAACCCGCCCTGT
>JABDLH010000174.1 GCA_013003145.1 Flavobacteriaceae bacterium
AGAACAAGAACCAGTGCCAGGATGGGGATCTTATCCTGATGGATGTGGGAGCCACCTACGCCAATTACGCCAGTGACCTGTCCAGGACATTCCCGGTAAACGGGAAATTCACCAAAAGACAGCGCGAGGTCTATGATGCCGTTCTGCGGGTGAAGAACGATGCCACCAAAATGCTGGTGCCGGGTACCCTTTGGGCCGAGTATCACAAGGAAGTTGGAAAACTGATGACGTCAGAATTATTGGGGCTGAATTTGCTGGATAAGGCAGACGTACAGAATGAAGATAAGAACTGGCCTGCCTATAAAAAGTATTTTATGCACGGTACCAGTCATCATATCGGTTTAGACACCCATGACTACGGCCCTTTAAAAACACCGATGAATGCCAATATGGTGTTCACCGTAGAACCGGGAATCTATATCCCTGAAGAAGGGTTCGGAATACGCCTTGAAGACGATGTTGTGGTACAGGAGCAGGGAGAGCCCTTTAACCTGATGAGGGATATACCTATAGAGGCAGAAGAGATCGAAGAGATCATGAACAAATAACAGGATTCTCTGTAGAAAGTAAATTCATTAAGGAGCAGGACAAAGGTCTTGCTCCTTTCTTTTTGTGCCCTATGTAAAATAATATTGCAGCTGCAAGCTTACTGCAGGGAGTCCAGCTATCTTACGATCAAGGGGAGGGGGGTTATTTAACCCCTTTGCTTTTCCAATCATTTCTTCGGCTGAGCAGGTTGGCTCCCAGGAAGGTCAGAAAAGCCGGTAAGACCCACCCCAAGCTATACCCGCTTAAGGGAATCCAATTCGTAGACCGCTCGCTCAGACCAATGAATCCCAGGCTGTTAATGAAGTCGGGAATGCTGAAAAGAATGGTGGTTATGATCACCGATCGAAAAACCAATGGAGAAGCATAGCGCACCGGTAGAACGTTGAGTAATATGAGTACGATGGTTACCGGGTAGATAAACATCAGGGCAGGCAATGCCAGGTCTATAATGATCCCAACATCGAGCTGTCCAACAAGGATGCCCAGTAAACAAGCGGTAAGTGCTGTATAGAGATACGTTTTAGGTTGATTGGGAAAGCGTGAGCGTACAAAATCAGAGGCCCCGGTAACAATACCCACTGCCGTAGTAAAACAGGCCAGGCTTACGAGCAGGCTGAGGAACACATTAGCTGTTTTCCCTAAAGTCACCTGGCTGATACCCGTGAGCAATGCTGTCCTGCTAATGTCTGCAGGGAAAGATTCATGTAGGAGTGCCCCGCTAAGAATCAAGCCCGTATAAATGCTCAACAGGCCAAGGCCGGCCAGGAACCCCGCCCTGCCGATAAGCTGTTTTTTCAGTTCGTAGGTTCTTTCCTTTTTCTTCAGGTTGATCGAAACGATGATCACACCCCCGACAACTACTGCCCCGATAGCATCAAAAGTCTGGTATCCCTCCAATACGCCGTGGGAAAATGGGCTTTTGAAGCCGGTGTTGCCAAAATTGAATGGGAAATCGTATAAACTTATCCCGATGACCAACAGAAGAATGAATAAAATGGCTGGGGTCAGCCATTTACCTATCAGGTCCAATAAGCTGGAACGGTTCATCACGAAGACAAAAACCAATGTAAAATAGCATACGCTGGTGATTAGGGGCGAGCTGTTAAAAAGAGGTTCAATGGCCATTTCATGGGTTACGGCAGCGGTCCTTGGTGATGGCAGGGCAACGGAAATGGCGTAGATCAGGATGCAGTATACCAGGCTGAAGATTGGGGACACCTTGCTGGCAAATTCAAACAGGCCTCCCTGAATACGGGCGTGGGCAAGAATACCCAGTACGGGAATGCAAACAGCAGAAAGGCAGAACCCCAAAGCGACGAGCCACCATCCTTCCCCGGACAGGAACCCTAACTGTGGTGGCAGGATGAGGTTTCCCGCACCGAAGAATAAGGAGAATAAGGCGAAAGCGGTGACCAAAGTTTCCTTTGTGAATCTCATGAGATTAAATAAGGGCGGAAGTTAGTGAAAAAGTGGATTTCAGGAATCTATTAGCGCGGCGCGAAATCCTCTTATTTTATCATTATCTATGCGATTCATCGAAAAAATCTAAAAATCAGCCAACTGACTCAATAATCCGGCAATTCTGTTCGTTAAATTATAAGTAGACTAAAACTTACTATTATTCGAAAAACTATTATGTACAACAATTGTAATCGGCAGTCCCCAAATCTACCATTGCATACCTAAAAACCTTCCTTATGAAAAAAGTATTCTGCAACATCTTCGGACACCACTACACGGTTTCCAAGAAGGTCACTTCCCACATCAAAGAGTACAAATGCGTTCATTGTAACAAAGAAGTAACCACTGACGTAAGTGGTAACCTCTCTATTTTGACACCAGAATTACAGGACATCAACAGAACGTTGGAGAACCTGTACCAGAAAAGACACCGGATCGCTTAATTGCGATCCTGCTTATGTTTTGGCAAACGTGTTCCATCCCTGTGCGGTGATTGGAATTTGAGCATCATTCCTGGAGATCAAGTAAGCATTTTCCTTATCGGCCGTCATGTGCCCCACGACAGTCAGGTTCGGATTGCCCTTGATTTTCGGGAATTCTTTTTGGTCTATAGTGAATAGTAATTCATAATCCTCTCCTCCGCTCATCGCCACTAGAGTACTGTCCAGGCCAAATTCCTCACAGGCAGAGATGACTGTAGGATCCAGGGGAATTTTATCTTCATATACATGGCAACCTACCCCGCTTTCTTTGCAAAGATGAAGGATCTCCGAGGAGAGTCCGTCGCTGATGTCGATCATCGAAGTGGGTTTTACATCCAGTTCTTTCAATAGCCCTACGATATCCTTACGCGCTTCCGGTTTTAATTGCCTTTCAACAACATAGCTGTAGGGCTCAAGATCGGGCTGGTGATTAGGGTTGACTTTAAAAACCTCGTTTTCACGTTCCAGTACCTGCAATCCAAGGTATGCTCCACCGAGGTCTCCGGTCACCACAAGCAAGTCGTGCTCTTTGGCGCCACTGCGATAGACCACACCATCTTCCTTTACCTTTCCAATGGCCGTTACGCTAATCAGCATTCCCTTGGTAGAAGAAGTGGTATCGCCACCCACCACGTCAACATCGTAGAGCTTGGCCGCCATGGCTACACCCTCGTAAAACTCTTCCAGTGCTTCTAAAGGGAATCGATTAGATACCGCGATGGATACTGTAACCTGGGTAGCTTCTGCATTCATGGCATAGATATCGGAAAGATTAACCATGATACTCTTATACCCAAGGTGTTTTAAAGGCATATAGGCGAGATTAAAATGCACGCCTTCAACCAGCAAATCGGTACTTACTACCGTCCTGTGATCTTTAAAATCCAGTACTGCAGCATCGTCTCCTATTCCTTTTATGGTGGATTCCTGTGATGGTTTAAACCCTTTGGTCAAGTGGTCGATCAGGCCAAATTCGCCCATGGACTCCAATGGAGTTTTCTCTTGATTCTTATCTTCTAACATGCTGCAAAAATAAGGAGGATATCATATATATCTTATCTTTATTGCGATAAACCCTGCTTTAATTGGGTTTCCCGCTATGAAGTACACCCTTGGATTACTCCTGCTCTTATTTCTTGCTTTTTCTTGTTCTAAAACTGAGCCCTTAAATGATCCAGCCCCGAAATCGGATGGGGATGGAAACCAGGTAATGGAAGACCCGGTAAGCTATACCCCATGTGAAGATGGTTTTGCCGGCACCTATCCCTGTAAGGGCTACGATCTGATCGGGAGGGTCACCCTGCAAGATATGGGGGCGACTGCCGGGAACGACATCTGGGGTTGGACAGACCCTGTTACCGCTAGGGAGTATGCCTTAGTAGGAATTGATAATGGGACGGCTTTTGTCGATATTACGGATGAAGAGCAGCTGGTCTACCTGGGGAAGCTGCCTACGGCTACCCAGGCGAGTACCTGGCGCGATTTAAAAGTCCATGATAATTATGTCTTTATCGTCTCTGAAGCAGAGAATCACGGGATGCAGGTATTTGACCTCACCAAATTACGCGATGTGGATAACCCTCCGGTCACTTTTACGGCAGATGCGCGATATTCGGGTTTTGGAAATGCTCATAATATCGCCATAGTCCCCGGTCTTTCCATGGCATACGCAGTGGGTACTGCCAGGAACGACATCTATAGCGGCGGGGTTCATTTTATCGATATATCGGACCCGTTAAATCCACAATTGGCCGGGGGTTACGGGGAACAAGGGTATATGCACGATGTGCAGGTGGTGAGCTATTCAGGGCCGGATCCGGATTTCCAGGGGCGGGAAATACTGATCGGGGCGAACGAGGACCGCCTGGTGATCGCTGATGTTACGGATACAGCAAACCCTGTTACTCTATCTACACTAGCTTACCCAAGTACAGCGTATACCCACCAGGGCTGGTTTACGGAAGACCAGAAATTCTTTATCCTGGGGGATGAATTGGACGAGGTTAATTTTGGTTTTAATTCAAGGACCCTGGTGTTCGATTTTACTGACCTGGACCAGCCTTCCCTGCATATGAGCTATATCGGGCCTAGTCCGGCGATCGATCATAACGGCTATGTCCTCGGTGATCGTTATTACCTGGCTAACTATACTGCCGGCTTGCGCGTACTCGATATTTCCGGCATTGGCAACTCGGACATATCCGAGCTGGGATATTTTGACACCTACCCGGCTAATAACAGTACTGTTTTTAATGGTTTGTGGAGTGTTTACCCTTATTTTGAAAGTGGGAAGCTGCTGCTTGGGGATATTGATTCCGGACTGTTTGTAGTGAAAAAATCCATATAAACCCTGTGCTGGTCCTTACGCTTAAGTTATTCCAATGATGAAACAATTAATTTTAGGATTGATGCTGATGCTACTGTATGGATGCAGTGCTGATCTCCTGCCGGCTGATGATGAAGTGACAGAGAGAAAGGTTTCGGTATTCAGCGGTGAGACCGATTGGATGCAGCTATATGGTGGTTCTGCCGAAGATAGTTTCCAGGCGGTTATCAGCACCAGTGATGGCGGATTTGCAGCCCTTGGCTATTCCCGGAGTACGGATGGCGAATTGAGCGGGAAGGCGACGGGGGCAACGGATTTCTGGCTGATGAAAGCAGATGCATCCGGGACGGTTAGCTGGAGTCGCTCTTACGGCGGTACCAAGGAAGACCTGGGCCAATCACTGGTGCAAACCAAAGACGGCGGTTATGCCGTGATAGGCTACGCCATGAGTGACGATGGTGATGCGAGCAATAACGAAGGATTTCACGACAACTGGATCCTGAAATTGGATGAATCGGGAGACGTAGAATGGCAAAACAGTTTTGGCTATGCCGGTCACGATCATGCCTATGATCTTGTGCAGACCGACGATGGCGGATATTTCTTTGTAGGTTTCCTCGATGTAACTGCGGCCAATGGCCAGGGCAATGATGGTAAAGGGGCTTTCCTTACCCGTCACGGGGTTGGAGAGTTCTGGGCTACCAAATTAGGGCCGGATGGGCAGCTGCAATGGCGACGGTATTTCGGAGGCACCAATAACGATCGTGCACATGCAGTAGCTAAAGCCCGTGATGGAGGTTTTGTGCTTGCGGGCTTTTCTGAAAGTGACGATTTTGACGTTTCTGGAAATAAAGGCAGTTATGATTTCTGGGTTGTGAAGATCAGTGATAAAGGAGCGCTGCTGTGGGAGCGTTCTTATGGCGGCAGCGGGATTGAAATATCCTATGATATCGCTGCCACTGATGATGGGGGCTTTGTCATTGTAGGGAACAGCATTAATGGCGATGGTGATGTGAGTGTAAAATATGGTGAATCTGATGCATGGCTAATAAAAATAGATGACATCGGCAACCTATTATGGGAGCGAAGCCTTGGGGGGACCGGGTTTGATACTGCCAGAAGTATAAATACTGGCAGTAACGGGGACCTGATCATCAGTGGTTACTCTAATAGTTCTGACGGACAGCTGGATATGAACTATGGGGAGAACGATGCCTGGGTGATCAGAACAAATCAACTAGGTGAACTGATCTGGCAAGGCTCTTATGGAGGATCCGGTATGGACCTTGGATTCAGTGCTGTTGAGGGTTCTAATAATGACATTCTGCTGGTGGGCGAAACCGCAAGCCCGGACTGGATAGGAATGCACCATAAAGGAGCTACCGATGCCTTTGTCATGCGTTTGCGATCCGGGAGGCGATCCAGGTATTAGTTTGGCTATCCTATTGAATATTTGTACTTTACATTTTTCTAACTGAAAACAGAAACACTAATGAAAAAAGTACTATTAACACTCTGCCTTGGCGTCTTTATGCTGGGCACGATCAGCTCTTGCCGGGAGACCAAAGAGAAAGAAATTGAAGTTGAAAGCACCATAGAAGATGATGATGCCTTTGAGGATATGGGGGAAGAAATTGACGAGGCCCGTGAAGCCGGTGAGGAAGCCAGGGAAGAAATGAAAGAAGCAAAAGAGGAGATCGAGGAAAATGTGGAAGACATGACAGACGATTAATCCGTTGACATATCAAGAGTAGAATCGGCAGCCCGTTGCTTTTAGCAGGGGCTGCCGTTTTTTTAGTACGCATTCCAAGTATAGTTTTATTGTCATATTCTGAACGTTTTCCCTTTAAAACCAAGGCTTTTGTATATAAGTAAAGTTTATCCCCTTATTCGTTATATTAATGTTAGTGCCTATGGTTAAACACTGTATTTACCCTATCTTTGTGGCCTATTTAGAATTAATCCATTTAATTATGATCAAAGTTTCTGATACAGCCAAAAACAAAGTGATGGCGCTTATGAGTGAAGAGGGCTTTGATGCCGGCAAGGACTATGTCCGGGTTGGCGTAAAGAGCGGTGGCTGCAGCGGCCTCTCCTACGAATTGAAATTTGACAATACAATAGCTGAAACCGATAAGTTATTTGAAGATAACGCGGTTAAAATTTTAGTTGATAAAAAAAGTTTCCTCTACCTGGTAGGAACGGTATTGGAATATTCAGGGGGTCTCAACGGTAAGGGTTTTGTGTTCAACAACCCGAACGCCCAGCGAACCTGTGGATGTGGTGAAAGTTTCTCCCTGTAATTAATGACCTGGCGGAGGCTGATTATTAAATTCGGCACCTGTTAGCGAAAATGAAAACAAATGGCATACACTGAAGAAGAATTAAAAAAGGAGTTAGAAACCAAGGAATACGAGTACGGTTTCTACACGGATATTGAATCGGAGACCTTTCCAAATGGTCTTAACGAGGAGATCGTCGTGGCCATTTCCAAGAAAAAGGAAGAGCCGGAATGGATGACGGAATGGCGACTGGAATCTTTCCGTTACTGGAAAGAAATGGTAGAGCCGGAATGGGCCAATGTCCATTACACCAAGCCTGATTTCCAGGCAATATCCTACTATTCTGCTCCGAATAAGAAGCCTAAGTACAACAGCCTTGATGAGGTAGACCCGGAATTGTTGTCCACATTTGAGCGTTTGGGAATTTCCCTGGACGAGCAGAAGAAGTTGGCAGGAGTTGCGATGGATATCGTGATGGATTCTGTATCTGTCGCCACTACTTTTAAGAAGACGCTGGCAGAAAAAGGAATTATATTCTGCTCTATTTCGGAAGCGATCAAGGAACACCCGGACCTTGTCAAAAAATATATCGGAACGGTAGTGCCACAGAAAGATAATTTCTATGCTGCACTTAACTCGGCCGTATTTTCTGACGGATCCTTCTGCTACATACCAAAAGGCGTTCGATGCCCGATGGAACTTTCAACTTACTTCAGGATCAACCAGGCCGGTACCGGACAGTTTGAGCGTACCCTGGTGATTGCAGATGAAGGCAGTTACGTGAGTTACCTGGAAGGATGTACAGCACCCTCCAGGGACGAAAACCAGTTGCACGCTGCGGTGGTAGAACTGATCGCACTGGACGATGCTGAAATAAAATATTCAACCGTACAGAATTGGTTCCCCGGTGATAAGAGCGGAAAAGGTGGAGTCTATAATTTTGTGACCAAGAGAGGTATTTGCGAAAAGAATGCCAAGATCAGCTGGACCCAGGTAGAAACCGGTTCTGCGGTTACCTGGAAATATCCTTCCTGTATCCTGAAAGGGGATAACTCGATCGGGGAATTTTACTCTATCGCGGTGACAAATAACTACCAGCAGGCCGATACGGGAACAAAGATGATCCACTTGGGGAAAAATACCAAGAGTACGATCATATCTAAGGGAATCTCCGCCGGGAAATCCCAGAACAGCTATCGTGGATTGGTGCAGGTGAACAGTAGGGCGGAGAACGCCAGGAACTTTTCACAGTGCGATTCTCTTCTTATGGGAAATGAATGTGGTGCACATACATTCCCATATATCGAGACCAAGAATAAGACTGCCCAGATAGAACACGAAGCGACGACCAGTAAAATTGGTGAAGACCAGATTTTTTACTGTAACCAGCGTGGGATAGACACGGAAAAAGCTATAGCCCTGATCGTGAATGGATTCAGTAAGGAAGTGCTGAACAAGCTTCCGATGGAATTCGCGGTAGAGGCACAGAAATTATTAGAAATCAGCCTTGAGGGATCAGTAGGCTAAACATAAATAAACAGAACAGAGTAATGCTGAAAATTAAAGATTTACACGCCAAGGTAGAAGATAAGGAAATCCTGAAGGGGATTAACCTGGAGTTGAATGCCGGAGAAGTACATGCTATCATGGGGCCTAACGGTTCCGGGAAGAGTACCCTTGCGTCAGTAATTGCGGGTAAAGAAGAATTTGAGATCACCAAAGGTGGCGTTTTCTTTGAGAACGAAGACCTGGAAGATACTGCACCGGAAGAGCGGGCTCATAAAGGAATTTTCTTATCGTTCCAATACCCTGTAGAGATACCCGGGGTATCTGTAACTAATTTTATGAAGACGGCCATCAACGAATCACGTAAGGCCAGGGGGATGGAAGACATGCCAGCCAATGAGATGCTGAAAATGATTCGCGAGAAATCCGAGATGTTGGATATTGATCGTAAGTTCCTTTCACGATCCCTGAACGAAGGATTTTCCGGGGGAGAGAAAAAGCGAAACGAGATTTTCCAGATGGCAATGCTGGAACCTAAACTGGCTATCCTTGATGAAACGGATTCCGGCTTGGATATCGATGCCTTGAGAATCGTTGCGAACGGGGTGAACAAACTGCGAAGCAAGGATAACGCCGTGCTCGTCATTACCCATTACCAGCGTTTGCTGGAATACATCGTTCCGGACTTTGTACATGTACTTCACGACGGAAAGATCGTGAAATCAGGAGATAAAGCCCTCGCCCTGGAATTAGAAGAAAAAGGATACGACTGGCTTAAGCAAGAATCAGCAGTATAAATTTGTTGCAGGTCCGGGCAGCTTTCCGAGGTGCCCCTATACGAACCTGCAGTTGAAGACACAGAATGATTATGGATTTGAAAGATAAATTGGTCTCTTCTTTTATGGCCTTTGAGAATACGATAGACGTGGAACACCCGATTCACGACATCCGCTCAGAAGCCATTAAGAACTTTGAAAGCAAAGGCTTCCCGAGTAAAAAGGACGAGGCCTGGAAATATACCTCGCTCAACAGTTTACAAAAGGTGGACTTCAGCATCTTCCCGAAAGAGGAAAACACGCTGGAATACAGCCAGGTGAAAAAATATTTCCTGCACGAGATAGATACCTATAAAATCGTTTTTATCGATGGGATCTACAGTTCTTACCTCTCGGAGACTACCCATGACGGTGTAGATATATGCTTGATGAGTTCTGCACTGACCAAGCCCATGTACCAGCAGGTAATGGATCTCTATTTTAATAAGGTAGCTTCTAAGGAAGAGTCGCTGACCACACTGAATACAGCTTTCAGCAGGGAAGGTGCTTATATTTATATTCCCAAGAACAAGATGCCAAAAAAGCCTGTAGAGATCATCCATTTTGCTACGGGGAACGAGGCTTCCTTACTGCTTCAGCCCAGGAATCTTATCGTGGTAGAAGAAAATGCGGAGTTGCAGGTCATTGAACGTCATCAAAGCCTGACTAAGAACGAAGTGTTTACCAATTCGGTCACCGAGATCTTCGCGGATAAAAGTGCTATCATTGACTATTATAAGGTGCAGAATAACAACGCTGCTGCTTCTATGATAGACAACACCTATATCTCGCAGAAGGACACCAGCAATGTTAGTGTGCATACCTTTTCTTTTGGAGGGAAACTTACCAGGAACAACCTGAATTTCTTCCAGAACGGCGAGCATATCAACTCTACCATGAAAGGGGTTACCATACTTGGAGACAAACAGCATGTGGATCACCATACCCTGGTACACCACAGGCAGCCTAATTGTGAGAGCCACCAGGATTACAAGGGAATATACGGGGAGAACTCCACCGGGGTTTTTAACGGGAAGATCATCGTGGATAAGATTGCCCAGAAGACCAATGCCTTCCAGCAGAACAACAATGTGTTGGTGAGTGATAAGG
>JABDLH010000206.1 GCA_013003145.1 Flavobacteriaceae bacterium
TTGTGCAGCGGGGAGTAGCCACGCAAATATTCGAACATCTCCTTATTATCCTCAGAAGTACCGTAGTCATATGCCCAACCTGCCCCTGCGGTAAAGGTGTGGTATCGCAGCATATCAAGAACCCCAACTGCCGGCAGGGCTACCTTCATCAGGTCCGGGCGTTGTGTCATTACAGCACCGACGAGCAGCCCGCCATTAGATCCTCCACGGATCGCAAGTTGATCTTTAGAGGTGTAGTTGTTATTGACCAGGTATTCTGCAGCAGCGATAAAATCATCAAATACATTCTGTTTCTGCATCTTGGTTCCTGCATCGTGCCACTTTTTCCCGTATTCACCACCGCCACGGATATTTGGAACGGCATAGATTCCGCCCTGTTCCATCCATACCGCGTTGACCAGGCTGAATCCCGGTGTCAGGCTGATATTGAATCCTCCGTAGCTATACAGTATGGTAGGATTCTTCCCGTTGAGCTCTATTCCTTTTTTATGGGTGATGATCATCGGGATCTTTGTGCCATCCTTAGAGTTGTAAAAGACCTGCTCAGAAACATAGTCCTCAGGGTTAAAATCGATCTCCGGCTTCCAGTACAGATCGTATTCACCGGTATCGGCATTCAGCTTGTAACTAGAGGCAGGGGTTTTGTAATTGGTGAAGGAGAAGTATAATTCCTTTTCATCCTTCTTCCCCCCTATGCCACTGGCACTCCCTAAATCAGGAAGTTCTATTTCGCGAATCTTATTGCCGTCATAATCGTATTGGTAAACCTTAGAGAGAGCATCGATCATATATTCTGTGAAAAAATATCCTCCACCGGTACTCGGGTTCAGCACATTTTCGGTTTCCGGAATAAAATCCTCCCAGTTTTCGGGTTGTGGAGCAGAAGCGTTTACTTTAACAATCTTCTTGTTCGGTGCATCCAGGTTGGTCACTAAAAAGAGCTCCTCTCCCCGATTGTCTATCACATAGGTGTCGCTGTCTTCATGGTCCAGGATGGTGGTAAACCCGCTGCCCGGCTTCTGCAGGTCTTTGATGAAGAGTTTCCCGCCCGATGTGGTATTCCTGGCAGATAGCATTAAAAAGCGCTCATCTTCGGTGAGGTTTGCTGATATATAACGATGCTTCTGGGATTCATCCCCGCCATAAATCAATTCGTCTTTTTCCTGTGCAGTTCCCAATTTATGGAAATATACTTTGTGCTGGTCTGTCTTTGCAGATAGTTCACTGCCTTCAGGTTTGTCGTAGCTGGAGTAATAGAAACCTTCTTTTCCTTTCCAGGAAACTCCGCTGAACTTTACATCGACAAGAGTATCTTCAACGATCTCCTTAGATTCGGTATCCATGACGATTACCTTGCGCCAATCACTACCACCCTCGGAGATCTGGTAAGCCGCCAGGGACCCATCTTTTGTGAAGCTGACTCCTGCCAGCGAGGTAGTACCATCCTCTGAGAAGGTATTAGGGTCCAGGAAAACTTCCGGAGAATCGTCGCCTTTCTGACGGTAAAGTACGTACTGGTCCTGCAGGCCGTCATTTTTATAGAAATAGGTGTATTCCCCTTCTTTGAACGGAGAACTCAATTTTTCGTAATTCCAAAGCTTCGTTAACCGGTCTTTCAGGTCTTTCCGATAACTGATCTGCGATAAAAATTCCTGCGTTACATTGTTCTGTCTTTTCACCCAATCTTCTGTCTCCGCGCTGCGGTCATCTTCTAACCAGCGATAGGGGTCTGGTACTTCTGTACCAAAGTAGGTGTCAACAGTATCAACTTTGGCAGTCTCTGGGTAATTCACGGCAATAGTGGATTTTTCTTTGGAGGTTTCACAGGAAACCAGGGCGGCTCCTGCTAAAAAAGTTAAAAGTAGTCTTTGCATTGTGTTTAGTATTGGTAAGCACTAAAAATAATAATAAAAAATCCTTTGAGTATCAGCTACTCAAAGGATTTAGAAAGTATTAACGTATGAGTTCAGACCAGTTCCTTTGCAACAAGGTATTCCGCAATTTGTACGGCATTGGTTGCGGCTCCTTTTCGCAGGTTATCCGCAACGATCCACATATTTAAAGTGTTGGCTTGAGATTCGTCCCGACGGATACGACCGACAAAGACATCATCTTTATCATGGGCGTACACCGGCATAGGATAGGTGTTGGTCAGCGGGTTGTCCTGCACTACTATCCCGGGAGTCTCGTTAAGCAGATTGCGGATGTCGCTGAGTTCAAAATCATGTTCAAATTCGACATTCACAGACTCGGAATGACCACCTGAAGTTGGTATCCGAACAGCGGTAGCGGTTACGGAGAAACTCTTATCGGACAATATTTTTTGGGGCTCCTTGGCCAGTTTCATCTCCTCCTTGGTGTAACCGTTATCCATAAAGACGTCGCAATGCGGTAGGGCGTTGCGGTTAATAGGGTAAGGATAGGCCATATCGCCCTGTATGCCGGCAACTTCGTTTTCTAACTGTTTTACCGCCTTTACCCCGGTTCCGGATACGGATTGGTAGGTGGATACCACCACCCGTTTCATCCGGTATTTTTTGTGTAATGGAGCCAGTGCTAGCACCAATTGTATCGTAGAGCAATTAGGATTGGCGATGATCTTGTCGTCTTTCCCGAGTTGGTCCGCATTGATCTCCGGTACAATGAGCTTTTTATCCGGGTCCATTCGCCAGGCTGAGGAGTTGTCGATCACCGTGGTACCTGCTTCTGCGAAACGTGGAGCCCATTGCACCGAAGTTTCACCACCTGCAGAGAAAATAGCGATCTGGGGTTTGGCATTTACAGCCTCTTCCATGCCGATCACGGTATATACCTTCCCGTTAAAGGAAACTTTTTTCCCTACGGAGCGTTCGGAAGCAACCAATAACAGCTCACTTACCGGGAAGTTGCGCTCGGCCAGTACCTTCAGCATTACTTCTCCTACCATTCCGGTAGCTCCTACAACAGCAATTTTCATATTCTTTGGATTAGAGGGCCAAAGGTAAACCAAGAGGGCTTACCCGGCAAGCAGACTGTTTTAAATATGCAATATTATAACAAATTGTTATATATAAAACTTAAGAACAAAAAAGACCGCCATACAGGGAGGCCCTGATGGCGGTTTAATTAATAGAATTGCTTATGCAGCGGCTACCCCTGGTGGGGCAATATCATTTCTTCTTCAGCAGATCCCGAATCTCGATCAGGAGTTCTTCCTGGCTGGGTCCTTTTGGAGCAGCCGGTTTTTCCTCTTTAGGTTTCTTAGTGTTATTGTAAGCCTTAACAATGAGGAACAGCACAAAGCCTACAATAATCAGGTTGACAATGGTATTGATCCAGGCCCCGTAACGGATGGCATTTTCAGCTACATAACCTGCTTCCCCTTCAACTCCGGAAGATTCGGTTAGTACCAGTTTCAAATTCGCAAAGTCGACCCCCCCGGTAAACTCACCCACGATGGGCATCATTATGTCATTGACAAAGCCATTGACGACCAGGCTGACAGCACTGGCAAGGATGACCGCAACTGCAAATTCGATGACATTGCTGGTCATGATAAAATTCTTGAATTCCTTAAACATGTCGATAGTTTAAATTGGTTAGTATTGGTTTTACCTTTAAAAGGTAAACAAAAATTCTAAGTTGCTTCAAGATTGTTCATAAATACGTGGGCTATCCACCTATTATGCTGCGCCTGACGCGCTGGGATATCCCGGTAATGAGTTCATAGGAGATGGTCCCCGCGGCGGTGGCAAGAGCGTCTGCAGAGGCATCTTTCCCAAAGACAACTACTTCATCCCCTTCACGACAATCAATGCCCGTCACATCTACCATGATCATGTCCATACATACATTACCGAGAATCGAAGCTCGCTGCCCGTGAATGGTCACATAGCCCTTGCCCTTTCCGTATTGCCTGCCAATCCCGTCCGCATGTCCTAAAGGAAGTGTTGCAGTTCTGACCCGGTTATCGGCACGAAACGCCCTGTTGTACCCCACGCTTTCACCCGCCTGTATCTCGTGTACCTGGGAAATTACTGTTTTAAGACTGGCAATAGGGATGAGTTCCGCATCGTGTATGGCATCGTTCCCGAAGCCGTAAAGGCCTATCCCGCTACGGACCATATCGTATTGATGTTCAGGGTAATTAAGAATTCCAGAGGTATTTAATAGGTGCCTGAGAGGGCGATAACCCAACTCTTTTTCTACCGAAATACAAATTTTTGCAAAAGCCCGGAGTTGATCTTCCGTGAACTCCTTCTCAGCCGGATCTTCAGATGCAGCCAGGTGAGAAAATACAGAGGCCACTCGTAAAGCTGGTATATCTTTAATTTCTGATGCGATCTGCCCTGCTGTTTCAGGATTTAATCCCAGGCGGTTGAGGCCGGTATTGAATTTCAGGTGTACCGGGTAATCTTTCTGACCTTCGTTTTTTGCTGTTTCGGCAAATCCTTGCAGTAGGTGTTCAGAATACAGTGCCGGCTCCAGGCATCGTGCTATAATGGTCTGGTAACTTATAGGTTGAGGGTGGAGTACGAGGATAGGCCTGGTGATTCCGGCATCCCTCAGGGCAACTCCTTCACTCGTATAAGCAACAGCAAAATAATCAGCTCCGAGTTGTTGCAATTTCATAGCAATACTGCCGGCTTCACTACCGTACGCAAAGGCTTTTACTACAGCCATAAAACGTGTCCCGGGAGCTATTTTCGCAACCAGGTAACGGTAATTATTCTCTAAAGCAGACAGGTCTATTTCCAGTACTGTCTCCCCAATGGTGCTCTCATTCTTTCCGGGTCTTACCATTTTCGGGATATAGAGGATTTCATCATTAAAGGAATGTAATTTAAGATTGGGAAGGACTGTTGTTTTCTTTTTTCTTGACTTCCTCAGCGGCCACTTCCATTTTGCTGATCTTTTCCTTGAGCATGGCTTTATAGAAGGCAGCCCTGCTGAGAGGCTCGTATTCTTCGGTCTCACCAAGAAGTACCAATTTGTCGTTATTCGACTTCCTGAAACTGTAATTGGCCAGGTTCCCTGTACGGGTACAGATGGCGTGCACCTTGGTTACATATTCGGCCGTGGCCATCAGGTTGGGCATAGGTCCGAAGGGGTTTCCTTTAAAGTCCATATCCAGCCCGGCCACAACAACGCGTATCCCTTTATTGGCGAGGTCGTTACAAACGGTAACGATCTCGTCGTCAAAGAATTGTGCTTCGTCAATCCCTACCACATCGCATTGATCTGCCAGGATCCTGATATTAGCCGCGGCGGGCACGGGCGTAGAGCGGATTTCATTCTCGTCGTGAGAAACCACTTTTTCCTCATGGTAACGGGTATCCACCATTGGTTTAAAGATCTCCACTTTCTGCTTCGCAAACTGCGCGCGTTTGAGCCGTCGTATGAGTTCTTCCGTCTTACCCGAAAACATGGAACCGCATATGACTTCGATCCATCCGAATTGTTCTTTATGATTAACAGTGTTTTCGAGAAACATTTTGTAATTTTAGTCGAGGGAAACGGCTTTCTTAGGTGTCAAAGTACTTGACGGTATAAAAGTATTAAAAAAGATAAACCTTTACCTTTCAGGAAAAATAAAAAGAGATGAAAAGAAAATTAAAGGATGAGTTGAATCAAATGGCTTCTGCGATTCTCTCAGCCCAAGGGGAAATGGAGCTTTCCCAGCTGTACGAGGCCTCCAGGAAACTTTACGAGAAAATAGCGGTGCTCAAATTTATCGAAGACAAACTAAACGATATTGAGATCGACGTGTCCAGCAATGCTATCGCTAATAAATTCGAGAAAATGGCCACCGCGGTCATGAAAGAAAATAAGTCGGTCCCGGAAAGCAACCCTCACGAGGAAGATATTATTATTCCGGGGATGCAGACCATTAAAGATATGATCTCGGAAATGCCGGGTGAACCTGATGTGGATCAGTTCTTCGCAGAATTTGTGGCCAAGCCCAAAACGATCAAGAACGACAAGGATGAAGTGACGCCTGAAATTCCTAACGGTAAGCATAAAAGCTTAAATGAAACGCTTACCCAGAAAGTGATTTCTGTTGGGCTCAATGACCGGCATGCTTTTGTAAAACATCTTTTTAACGGGAGCACGGAAGACTTTAACAGGGTGATCTCACAATTGAATACCATCGATAATGAAGAGCGGTCTATCGCTTTTATCGAAAATATGGTAAAACCAGATTACAATGACTGGGCGGGACAAGAAGAAACTGCCTCTCGCTTTATGGCGTTGATCTCCAGGAGATTTTCCTAAATAGCCGCTGATAATTGACTAAGTGAACCGGAAGCTTTCTCATAGCTTTCGGTTATTTTTTTAAGCCTGACAGAAACAGAAAAAATGGGCAAATTATTTATTGTACCCACCCCCATCGGGAATATGGAAGATATTACCCTTAGGGCCATAAGAGTCCTTAAAGAGGTAGACATCATTCTTGCGGAAGACACCAGGACAAGTGCCAAACTCCTGCAGCGTTTTGAGATCGACACCCCTATGCTCAGTCACCACATGCATAACGAACACAAGACAGTAGAAGGGCTCGTCAAACGTCTGTCGGGCAATGAAACCATGGCCCTGATTTCTGATGCCGGTACACCGGCCATTTCCGATCCTGGATTTTTGCTCACCCGTGCCTGTATAGAAGCAGGGGTGGCGGTAGAATGCCTGCCGGGGGCCACTGCCTTTGTCCCGGCCCTTGTAAACAGCGGGCTGCCCAATGACAAGTTTGTTTTTGAAGGATTCCTACCTCCCAAAAAAGGCAGGCAGACCAGGCTCACACAACTGGCTGAAGAAACCAGGACCATGATATTTTATGAATCTCCCTATAAATTGGTGAAAACGCTTACCGACTTCTCTTCTTATTTCGGGGAAGACCGGCCGGTAAGTGTTTCCCGGGAACTCACCAAGTTGTACGAGGAACAAGTGAGAGGAACCCTGGCAGAAGTGCTAGGTCATTTTGAAGCGAATCCCCCGAAAGGAGAATTGGTGATCATAGTAGGTGGAGCTCGGTAAGAAGTACCGATCAGGAAGTTTTGTGCTTGCCTTCCTCCCAGCCGTGTTTACCTAAATACTGCTGCCCGCTTTCCACCGCACCTTCTTCTATGGTTGTTCCCATACTGTCATTCCAACGGTTCAGGTAGCCGAAAAGTGAGATAACCCCCAGCATTTCCACAATTTCTCCATGGTTCCAGTATTTGTGTAATCGCTCTGAAATCCCGATATCAACAGCGTTGGGTACTTGGGAGGCTGCCAGGGAGAAGTCTAATGCCGCCCGTTCGGCCTCAGTAAAGGCAGCATGGGTCCTATAC
>JABDLH010000023.1 GCA_013003145.1 Flavobacteriaceae bacterium
ATTTTGTTTAAAGATAATGTGATTAAAGTCTACAAGAATATTAAGGCAGCCTTACCGTGTCCGGGACCAGCCCGGTAAAATCACCCCCATGCCGGATAACATCACGTACGATAGAGGAGCTGATATACGACTTGCCCGAGGAGGTAAGCAGAAAAACGGTTTCTATTTCCGAGAGTTTCCTGTTCGTATGTGCGATGGCCTTTTCAAATTCGAAATCCCCCGGATTGCGCAATCCCCGGAGAATAAACCCTGCATCGACTTTTTTACAGAAATCAACTGTCAGTCCTTCGTAGGTCAGGACACGGATTTTAGGTTCATCACGAAATGCTTCTTCTATAAATTGTAGCCTGTCTTCCAGGGAAAACATATATTTTTTTTCCGCATTGATGCCGATGGCAATGATGAGTTCATCAAACAGGGTGATTCCTCTCTGGATAATATCAAAATGTCCCAGGGTGATGGGGTCAAAAGATCCAGGAAAAATGGCTCGTCTCATACTGTGTAATTTCTACTTTCCAAGGTACTCAATTTACTTTAAAGCTTCGTTAATGGCATTTTCAAATAGCTGCGGAAGTGAGACGCCTGCTGCTCTTGCCTGTTGAGGGAGAATACTTTCTTCCGTGAGTCCCGGGGTGGTGTTCATTTCCAGCATATAGGGTTCGTCATTGACAAAAATGAATTCACTCCTGGAGAAGCCTTTCATTTTTAACAGGTCGTATACTTTTCGGGCTACCTCGGTTACCCTTCGTTCCTGCTGTACACTCAGCCGGGCCGGGGTGATCTCTTGTGCCTTGCCTTCGTACTTGGCGGCAAAATCAAAGAAATCGTTCTCCGATACAATTTCCGTAATAGGTAATACGGTAGTCTTGCCCTTGTAATTGATAACTCCGACAGAGACTTCGGTCCCGTCAAGGAAAGCCTCTATAAGTATCTCGTTATCTTCGGCGAATGCTTTCTCAATAGCATCGGCAAATTCTTCCTTCTTATAAACTTTGGTGATACCATAACTGCTGCCGGCCTTGTTGGCCTTCACAAAGCAGGGAAGACCCACTTTGCCGATAATCTCGTCTTCTTCGTAGGTATCCCCCATGTTCAGGTAATAGGAAGCGGCAGATTTGATTCCGTAAGGTTTCAATACGCTGAGCAGGTCTCTTTTATTAAAGGTCAGGGCTGCCTGGTAGTGGTTGCATGAGGTCTGTGGAACACCTATGAGTTCAAAATAGGCCGCCAGGTACCCGTCTTCCCCTGGATTACCGTGAATGGCGTTGAATACACAGTCAAAATGCAGGGTCTTATCCTCCATGCTGACACTGAAATCATGGCGGTTTACCGGGAATTCACGATCTTGCTCATCGAGGCAGACCCATTTATCTTTCCGGATCAGGATGCGGTGACGATTAAATTTTTTCGGATCCAGGTATTTATAGACGACACTTCCACTTTTCAGGGAGATCTGGTACTCGCTGGAATACCCTCCCATTATTATCGCAATATTTTTTCTCATAGAAACAATCACTTCCCGGGAAATCCCGTAAAATATCCATTTTTCAAAGTAAAGAAAAAAGGTGTGGGTTTCCTATCTTTGCTGGGTTAATAAATCGGACCTATGAAGGATTTCATCAAGTTCCTGGGAAGCAGGACATTTCTTATCAACCTCGGGCTTGCAGCTGTCAGTGTGGTGCTGCTCACTATCCTGGCCATGCAGTGGCTGCGTTCATCAACCAATCACGGGGAACACGTAGAGGTCCCGGACCTGTCCAAGCTTTCGGTGACAGACATGAGGAAGAGAATTGAAGAAGCAGGCCTGCGCTACGAAGTGATGGATTCTGCCAATTTTAACCCGGATTATCCCAGGTTCTCCATCATAGAACAGACGCCTAAAGGAGGTAGCAAGGTAAAAGAGAACAGGAAGATCTATGTTACGGTTAACCCCTCGGGCTATAAGCAGGTAAGCGTTCCCAACATTATTCAGGTTACCCAGCGAAACGCGGAATCTATGCTCAGGGCTGTCGGCCTGGAGGTGGAAAGGGTCACTTACATTGATCAATTGGGAAAAAACATGGTTTATTACATCAGGCATAAAGGCAAACAAGTAAAACCGGGGGATAAACTCCCCAAAAAATCTGAGATCGAACTGGTTTGCGGAAACGGAACTATTCCGGGGAGCGCCCAGGTACAATCAGATTCTGAATAATAAATGGATACAGCAGAGGAAAATATAGAATTAGGGGACGGGGAATTATTTGAACATTATAAGTTTAAAGCATCAAAAGGACAAGACCCGCTCAGGGTGGATAAGTTCCTGATGAACTTCATAGAGAATGCGACCCGGAACAAGATACAGCAGGCGGCCAAATCCGGCCATATCTGGGTGAATGATAATATTGTTAAGCAGAATTATAAAGTAAAAGCAGGGGATGAGGTAAAAGTGCTCTTTGAGCATCCCCCGCACGAATTTTTGCTGACACCTGAAAACATCCCCCTGGAGATCGTTTATGAGGACGATGTTCTGTTAGTGGTAAATAAGCCTGCCGGTATGGTAGTACATCCCGGTCATGGTAATTACTCGGGCACCTTGATCAACGCCCTTTTGCATCATATAGAACAACTCCCGATGAACAGCAACGAGCGCCCCGGGCTTGTTCACCGTATCGACAAGGATACTTCCGGCCTGCTGGTGGTTGCCAAGACAGAAGCGGCAATGACCCATCTTGCCCAACAGTTTTTTGATAAAAGCAGCGAAAGGGAATATATCGCCCTGGTATGGGGAAATGTTGTAGAGGATGAAGGAACCATAGAGGGCCATATCGGGAGGAATCCCAAGAACCGACTGCAAATGCAGGTTTTCCCGGAAGGCGAACAGGGAAAAGAGGCGGTTACCCATTACAAGGTAATAGAAAGATTAGGTTACGTTACCCTGATCTCCTGCAAACTGGAGACCGGACGTACCCACCAGATCAGAGTTCACCTGAAACATATCGGTCATACCCTGTTTAACGATGAGCGCTATGGTGGGGAACGCATACTGAAAGGAACCACTTTTACCAAGTACAGGCAGTTTGTGGATAACGCCTTCAAGATACTTCCCCGGCAGGCACTGCACGCCAAGACGCTCGGGTTTAAGCACCCGGTCAGTGGAGAGCACAAGCGATTTGACTCCGAGATTCCCGAAGATATGCAGGCATGTATTGATAAATGGCGCGAATATGCTAAACATACAAGCAAGTAAGGAATATAACCAATGCTGATAGTGGCATTGAATATCTCTAGGGAAACTACTGTTCTAAGCTGATTTACTTTTTTATTTTTAGACAAAATTGATACTATGAAAATTGTCATTTCCCCTGCTAAATCTATGGATTACGAGAGGGAATTACCCATACAGACCCATACACAAGCGCGATTTCTGAAAGAGGCAGAAAGACTGAATAAGATCCTTGCTAAAAAGAGCCCGAAGTCCCTTTCTAAATTAATGGATATTTCAGCCGATCTCGCCGACCTCAATTGGCAGCGAAACCAGGATTTCAGGCTGCCCTTCAGCGCTGAAAATGCACGGCCGGCTGTGTTTGCCTTTGATGGTGATGTGTACCAAGGATTGGATGCCTATACCCTTGAAGAAGGGAAATTAGAGCGTTTGCAGGAGTCGCTGCGCATCCTTTCAGGGCTATACGGTATTCTGAGGCCTTTAGACCTGATACAACCTTATCGCCTGGAGATGGGCACTTCATTGAAAGTTGGAAGAAAAAAGAACCTGTACGAATTCTGGAAAGAAAATATCACCCAGGCGCTTAACGATGAGCTGGAAGAAGGTGAGCTTTTTGTGAATTTAGCCAGTAACGAGTATTTCAACGCTGTGGACACTAAAAAGCTCAAAACGCCTGTAATTACACCTGTTTTTAAGGATTGGAAAAATGACAACCTGAAAGTCATTAGTTTCTTTGCCAAGAAGGCCAGGGGTGCGATGGTTCGTTATATCGTGGATAAAGATGCCAGGACACTGGACGATCTTAAAGGCTTTGACTACCTCGATTACTGTTACAGCAAGGAACATACGCTGAAAGAGAATAATCCTGTATTTGTTCGGTAGAATAAATTTCCCCTGCCTGCGTTGTAAAGTATAGCACTAAAACGATATTCCGATGAAACGCCTGTCTATACTTCTATTTTGTATTTGCCTTGGGATGGTATCCTGTACAGATCGTGATGATGAACTTCAACAGCTGCAGATAAGGGTCAGGAATATGAATACCTTCCAGTATGACCGAGTGATCGTCGGAGACCAGGAATCTGTGCACGAATCAGTGCTACCTGGTGAATATTCCGAATACCTCCCGTATGACACCGCCTACAGGTACGCTTACGTGGAAATTATTTCCGGGGACTCTACCTTTATCGCCCAGCCCATAGATTTTGTCGGGGAGACTCCCCTTCCGGCGGGGTTTTACACCTATGAACTTACCGCAACCGGAGATCGTACGGTAGAGATCAATTTTGTACTTGACTAAGCCTTATTCTTAATATTAATTTTCTCTTCTACCGATGGTTTGCGCTTAATCTTACGTGCTCTCCTGGCGCCAAACGATTTATTGGCAATCTTCCCTCGCTTTGTTTTTTTATCACCTTTACCCATAGCTCGTTTCTTTTATGTGCTATAAAGATACCCAAGATCTTGGTGCAAATCAAGTTCTGGCATTACACAAGGCTCAAATTCTGAACAGGGTATTCTAAGTGTTTGCGTATTCTAAAAGAAAACGTTTGAAACTCGGAATTTAATTGATGAAAACAGGCTTTTTCACTGCAAAATTGTAACAAAATGCGTCCTTTTTATAAGGATATCGCATTGCTTTCTTAGGTCAAAAAGCCTAAGTTTGTTTTCATTAACAGTAAAGCATTTTCAGTGGAAATTAAGAAGGTTTTAGTAGCGAACAGAGGAGAGATAGCCATCCGGATTTTCCGGGCATGTGTAGAGATAGGAGTGCGAACAGTAGGAATCTATACCTACGAAGACCGCTATTCCCTTCACCGCTATAAAGCGGACGAATGCTACCAGATTGGAGGGGAAGGGGAGCCATTAAAACCTTACCTGGATATCGATGCCATTATACAGGTGGCAAAAGACAACCAGGTAGATGCTATTCACCCGGGCTACGGATTCCTTTCTGAAAACGCCACTTTTGCACGTAAATGCGAGGAAAATGGCATCATTTTTATAGGACCCAAGGTATCTGTACTTAAAGCCCTGGGGGATAAGATCACGGCCAAAGAAGTTGCGGTGGCTAATAAGGTCCCTGTGATCGAAAGCAGTCAGAAAGACTTAGATGATGTCAAGATCGCAATATCCGAAGCCAACAGGATAGGGTACCCGGTGATGCTGAAGGCGGCCTCCGGGGGAGGTGGCCGGGGAATGCGGGTCATCAGGACTGAAGACGAACTCAGGAAGGCCTATCCAGAAGCCAGGAGGGAATCGCTCAATGCCTTCGGGGATGATACCGTTTTCCTGGAAAAATTTGTAGAGAATCCAAAGCACATAGAAGTTCAGATCGTCGCGGATACTCATGGGAATATAGTGCACTTGTATGAGCGGGACTGTTCTGTTCAAAGGAGATACCAGAAAGTTATAGAGTTTGCTCCGTCTGTTGGCCTGTCCGATGAGACCAAGAATAAACTCTACACCTATGCCATTGATATATGCAAGGCCGTTAATTACAACAATATCGGGACCGTACAATTCCTGGTAGATGATGATCGCAGTAATTATTTTATAGAGGTCAACCCAAGGATACAGGTAGAACATACGGTAACTGAAATGGTGACTAATATAGACCTGGTCAAGGCCCAGCTATTTATCGCCGGGGGCTATCGCCTTTCTGATAAACAGATCAAGATCCCGGACCAGGCCTCGGTAAAGGTGACCGGTTATGCCCTGCAATGCCGGGTTACTACGGAAGATCCCGGGAACGATTTTAAACCTGATTACGGGGTGGTCACCACCTACCGCAGTGCTTCCGGGTTTGGAATCCGCCTTGACGCGGGCAGTATTTACCAGGGAGTAGTTATTTCTCCTTTCTTTGACTCTATGTTGGTTAAAGTTTCCGCGATCAGCCGGACCCTGGACGGATCTTGCAGGAAGATGCGGAGAGCCCTGGCCGAATTCAGGATACGAGGTGTAAAAACTAATATGGCTTTCCTGGATAATATCCTGAAACATCCTTCTTTCCGGGAAGGCAAAGTGACGGTCAACTTTATCAAGAATGAACCAAAACTGTTCGAGTTCACCGAGCCCCGAAACAGGGCGAATAAACTTTTAGAGTTCCTTGGTGAGAATATCGTTAACGGGAATCCGGATGTAAAGAATGTTGATCCCAACCGGGTATTTTCCAAACCAAAGGTTCCCTCTTATCCATCAAGGGAGCCTTATCCAAAAGGGACCAAAGACCTGCTCACGGAGCTGGGTCCCGAAGGACTGGCTAATTGGCTGAAATCTGAGAAGAAAGTTCATTTCACCGATACGACCATGCGCGATGCACACCAGAGCTTACTGGCTACCAGGATGCGGACCGCAGATATGCTGAAGGTGGCCGAGGGATATGCGAAGAACCACCCGGAAATATTTAGCCTGGAAGTCTGGGGAGGGGCAACTTTCGATGTATGCCTCAGGTTTCTACAGGAAAATCCATGGGAGCGTTTAGAATTATTAAGGGAAGCAATGCCCAATATACTACTGCAAATGCTGATCAGGGGTTCTAACGGGGTGGGTTATACGGCATACCCGGATAACGTGATCGCTAAATTTGTCGAACAATCCTGGGAAAGCGGGATCGACCTTTTCAGGATCTTTGACTCTTTGAACTGGATGAAGTCCTTGGCTCCTTGTATAGAACATGTAAGAACCAGGACCAATGGTATAGCCGAAGGATCTATCTGTTATACCGGTGATATCCTGGATCCTGCCAAGACAAAATATGACCTGAAATATTACGTACAGTTGGCCAAGGACCTGGAGAATGCCGGGGCGCATATCTTGGGAATTAAGGATATGGCAGGATTACTTAAGCCGAATGCGGCTTACGAGCTGGTATCGGCCCTGAAATCTGAGATCAATATCCCCATTCACTTACATACCCATGATACCTCCTCCATCCAGCCGGCTACTTATCTGAAGGCGGTGGAGGCCGGTGTGGATGTGGTAGATGTAGCCCTTGGAGGCTTGTCCGGACTTACCTCTCAACCTAATTTTAATTCGGTGGTTGAGATGCTGCGATTCCACGAACGGGAAAACTTGCTGGACCACAAAAAATTATCCGAATATTCCAATTACTGGGAGACGGTCAGGAATTATTACTATCCGTTCGAATCCGGATTAAAATCAGGATCCGGGGATGTGTACAACCACGAGATTCCCGGCGGACAATATTCTAACCTGAAAGGACAGGCCATTGCCCTTGGATTGGAAAATAAATTTCCAGAGATCACAAAAATGTATGCTGAGGTTAACGAGATGTTCGGAGATATCATTAAAGTGACCCCGAGTTCTAAGGTCGTAGGGGATATGGCCCAATTTATGATCAGTAATGGGTATACCGTAGAGGATATCATGGAAAGAGGAGAAAACTTTTCATATCCCAGTTCCGTGGTGAGCTTCTTCAGGGGTGACCTGGGGCAACCGGTGGGTGGATTCCCGGAGAAATTACAAAAGATCATTCTTAAAGGAGAGGAGCCTTACACGGATCGGCCGAATGCCCATTTGGAGCCGGTCGACTTTGATAAGGAATTTGAAGATTTCAAGAAGAAATTCGGTTCAGGCATGGGCCGTGAACTTAAGATGACTGATTTCCTTTCTTACCTGCTCTATCCCAAAGTATTCACGGAAGCCCATGAAAAGCACCTGAAATATGGAAATGTCATGAATATCCCGACCAAGAACTTCTTCTTCGGAATGGACGTTGGCGAGGAGATCATGGTAGAACTGGACAGGGGTAAGAATATTTTGATCTCCCTGATGTTGAAAGGAGAACCTGACGAGGACGGGAATGTCAATATTTTCTTTAAGATCAACGGGCAGTTGAGAAATGTCTTCATCAAGGATAAGTCGGTTAAGGTAGAGCGGCAGCGCAATAAAAAGGCCGAGGCCGATGATCCCAAGCAAATTGGAGCGCCATTACAAGGTATGCTATCCAATGTGCTGGTCAAGAAAGGGCAGGAAGTACAGAAGAACCAGCCGCTTTTCGTGATTGAAGCCATGAAAATGGAAACTACAGTAACCGCGAATGAGGAAGGAGTCATAGACCGGGTAGAATTAGGAAACGGGACCTTGGTACATTCGGATGATCTTGTCCTCGTTTTAAAATAGACCTATTAAAAATCCCTTTGTACATACCCATCCCTTTGACCCTTTTCTATTTGAAGAGGCTACACGCTGGATCGTCGGAACCCTGCCCCCGCCCAGGTTCACTACGGGTGAACTGAAACCCGGAGATGTCAATTTCTGTTACGGCAGCAGGGACGGGCAGCTTTGGAATATCCTGGACAGGATGTATGAACTTGAATTGCTGTACGAGGATTCTGAAGAAGCGGTACAGCAACGCAAAGACTTCCTGAGGCGGGAGAAGATCGGGATATTCGATATCGTAGAAAGAGCAGAACGCCTGAAGGTTGATGCCACGGACCTGGGAATGAACGGGGTGTGCTTACGTGACCTGCTTGGAGGGTTATACCAGTATCCCAAAGTGGATACCATATTATTTACCGGTGGGAATAGCAAGAACGGACCTGAATACTTCTTCAGGCGCCTTGCCAGGGATCACGGTATCAAATTAATCCCGGTGCATACAGACGTCCCCCGTATCCATGAATTTATGCTACCCGGGGATACTGCAAACAGACGTATACGGACAGTGTCACTTACCGCTCCCAGTGGAAGCGCAAACCGGGCAGTTGGGAGTATGCAGGATTACAAACACCTGAAAATGCGTCAGCCAGGTTTTACAACCCTTGATTTCCGTATACTGCAATACAGCCCGTTTTTTAAAGATCCATTGTATATCTGGGAATTTGACAAAAAAAGAACCCGGGACATTTAATTTCCCGGGTTCTTCCAGATCAATAACGATAATAGATAGCGTTATTGTTTATTCTGCTGATCCTTAATAGTATCCTTTTCAATATCAAATTTATTGGTATCTATATCGGTATTCCCCGTAGGATTGTTCGGGGTAGTTTGTTCTTTCGTTCTTTCAAATTTTTTATCTATAGTTCCCATACTGTGTTTTCTTTTTTTATTCATAATCAATATAAGAAACGAAGGATGGAATACCCGTTAAGACCCTTATAAACCTATGTTATTGAATGTTAAGTTCGGAGAGGGTCAATTCAAAGACGGAGCACTGCTGAGTAGGGA
The DNA here is from genome assembly GCA_013003145.1 of Flavobacteriaceae bacterium. GTDB lineage: Bacteria > Bacteroidota > Bacteroidia > Flavobacteriales > Flavobacteriaceae > Zeaxanthinibacter. The sequence goes on from JABDLH010000023.1 coordinate 9,398, forward strand.
ATAGAATACTTGTATGCCATAGTCTATTTTTCCGATCTCCAAATTTTCATTGGGACTGTGTTGATTGTTATCAGGGTTCACCATAGGAACAATAAAGGCAGGAATGGCCAGCTCATTTACAAAAGGTGAAATAGGAACAGTACCTCCCATAATTCTGATCTGAACCACTTGTTTCCCGAATTTCTTCCCTAGGGTGTTAACCAGGTATGTACCATAGGGATTGTCCAGGGGAGTCTGGAACGCATCTGTGACCGGGCGTTCCGTGACGGTTGCGATTCGATCGTATTTCAGTCGGTCCTCAACCGAAGGTATTTCCGTCATCAGCTGGTACCCCTTCTCTTTGATATAGGTTTTGATCAGCTCTTTAAGCCGGGTGCCATCGGACTCCGGGACCAGGCGAAGGTCTAACTCGACAGTGGCCGATTCAGGGACAATAGTCCTGGCTTTGTCTCCTACCCAGCCGGAAGACAGACCCCGGATATTCAATGAGGGGTATTGCAGGGATTCCTGGTAGAAAGATCCCACTTTTTCCGGTTTACGAATTGCCAGGTTCCGGTTGATAGCTTCACTGTCATCGGGCACACTGCGAAGAACATCCATAGCTTGCTCATCAATATTAATACCGTCGTAATATCCCTTGATCGTCACCCGGCCTTCCTCGTCCTTCATCCCTGCCAGCAGTTGTGCCAGCTGTAAACCGGGATTGGGTGCGTAATTGCCGTAATGGCCGCTGTGCTGAGGTTTTATCGGTCCGTAAGTAGTGATACTCATGGTGGTAATACCCCGGCATCCGTACACCACGGTAGGTAAGCCCGAGGCGTGAACCGGGCCGTCATTTATAATCAGTAGATCGGCTGCCAGTAATTCCCGGTATTGCTTTACAGCCTCCGGTAACGGTTTACTGCCTTTCTCTTCTTCGCTGTCCAGGATAACCTTTACATTAAAGGGGATAGGCTGCTTATTTTTCCGTAGCAGGTCTATGGCATTCAGGAACATGACAATAGGTCCTTTATCGTCAGAGACAGACCTTCCGAACAGGCGCCAGTCATAATTGATATCTTCGGTCAGCGAATCAAAAGGAATCTGTTTCCATCCATCCCCGGACCTCTCTTTTAATACGACTTCGTAAGGGCTTTTCTGATCCCACTTTGATGGATCTACAGCCTGCCCGTCAAAATGCATATAGAAAAGCACCGTGGGTTTTTGATCTTCCATGGGCAGGGCCGCAAAAAACAGAGATTCTCCTGCAGTTGGAAGTACACTGGTATTAAATCCACGCTCGTTGAATTTATTGGTTAGCCAGGTGATGTTCCTGTTAATACTGGCGTGGTCCAGGGCATCATTAGGTATACTGATAAATTCGCGTAATTCGTCTATAGTGTGCCTGACCTGGGATTTCAGTTGTGATTGGTCTTGCGCCTGCAGGGAAAGTCCCGTGGCCAGCAAGATAAATAAGCAGAGGTTTTTCATATAATTCGAGCTGATAGCTGTGTAAATCTAGCGAATTCTTTTAACAAAATCACCGGCAGAATCCGCTCCGTTTTCCGTTAGATGCTTAATGAAAGCCGAGCCGATTATAGCGCCTTTGGTGTTTTCTGTTGCCTGGGCGAAGGTCTCTGCACTACTGATCCCGAAGCCGGCAATCTGTGGATTACTAAGTTCCATAGCAGCAATTCGTTTAAAATAATCCTGTTGTTCCTGTCCAAAACCGGACTTAGCTCCCGTGGTACTCGCAGAACTTACCAGGTAAAGAAAGCCATTGGAGGCGGCATCAATCTCCCTGATACGTTCACCACTGGTTTGGGGGGTGATCAGGAATATGTTGAGCAAACCATAAGCTTCAAATATCTCCTTGTATTGCAACTGGTATTCCCTGAGCGGAAGATCCGGTAAAATAAGCCCGTCTATACCGATCTCACGGCACTTTTCACAAAACGCTTGCACCCCGTATTGCAATACCGGGTTAAAGTAGCCCATGATGATCAGGGGGATAGAGACCTTTTCGCGAATGCCCTGCAATTGGGAGAACAACTTTTCCGTGGTCATCCCGTGCTTCAGGGCATGGGTAGAGCTTTCCTGTATCGTAGGCCCATCCGCAAGCGGATCGCTGAAGGGGAGTCCTATCTCTATCATATCTACCCCGTGTTCTTCCAGGGATTGGATAATTTTTACCGTATCTCCTTGTTGCGGGTATCCCGCGGTAAAATATATAGATAGAAGCTTTTTATCTTCCTGGAGTTTTGTCTGTATCCTGTTCATCATGCTCAGTGCAAAGATCTTTAAAGTTTAAAATAATCGATATAGGTTTGCAGGTCCTTGTCTCCCCGGCCGGATAGGTTAATCACGACCAGGTCATCGGCCTTGAATTTTCTTTTCTCAAAAATGGCAAAGGCGTGTGCAGTTTCAATAGCGGGAATAATTCCTTCTAACCGGGCCAGCATACGCCCTGCTTCCATGGCATCATCATCGGTAATGGAAATAAATTCTCCCCTCCCGGAGGCGTAGAGATGTGCATGCATCGGTCCCACTCCCGGGTAATCCAGTCCGGCAGAAATGGAATAGGGTTCGGTGATCTGACCGTCGGGAGTCTGCATCAGCAAGGTTTTACTGCCGTGGATGATACCGGTTTTCCCAAGGTAAGAGGTAGCCGCACTTTCCCCTGAATCAACTCCTTTCCCTGCCGCTTCCACAGCGATCAGGCCTACTTTGGTATCATCGAGGTAATGGTAATAGGCACCGGCAGCATTACTGCCTCCGCCTACACAGGCAACCACGTAATCCGGTCGCGATCGGCCTTCCTTTTCCTGCAGTTGTGCTTTGATCTCGGCAGAGATCACAGATTGGAATCGCGCCACCATATCGGGGTAGGGGTGAGGCCCGACCACAGAGCCGATAATATAATGGGTGTCAATTGGGTTGTTGATCCAATCCCTGATGGCTTCATTGGTCGCATCTTTCAGGGTCTTGCTACCCGAATTCGCCGCTCTTACTGTCGCTCCAAGCATTTTCATGCGGGCGACATTAGGGGCCTGCCTTTCAATATCAATAGAACCCATATAAACGATACACTCCATGCCCATTAATGCACAGACGGTGGCGGTTGCTACGCCGTGCTGGCCCGCACCGGTTTCTGCAATGATCCGTTGTTTGCCAAGGCGCTTCGCAAGCAATATCTGTCCAATGGTATTATTTACCTTATGGGCCCCGGTGTGGCACAGGTCTTCACGTTTCAGATATATCCGCGTGCCCCAGTGTTCGGAAAGCCTGCTCGCATAGTACAAGGGTGTAGGTCTGCCTACATAGTCTCTCAGCAGTTCGTTAAATTCCTTCTCAAAGTCAGGGTCTTGCATGATCTGTAGGTATTGCTGCCTGATCTCCTCCGTGTTCGGGTATAACATTTCCGGGATATATGCTCCCCCGAACTCCCCGTAATATCCGTTCTCATCTACATTGTAAGTCATCCTAAATTAGTTTTAACGCCC
>JABDLH010000229.1 GCA_013003145.1 Flavobacteriaceae bacterium
GTACACAGGCTGCTGGGGGTTGATAATGTTTCGTTTACCTGCGAACTGAAATACGATGGGGCTTCCATTAATCTTACCTATGAAGAGGGTACCCTTTCACGTGCGGTCACCCGTGGTGACGGAATACAGGGTGATGAAGTCACTACCAATATCAGGACCATCCGCTCTGTCCCATTACAATTGAAAGGAGATTTCCCGGAGAAATTTGAAGCCCGCGGCGAGATTGTCTTACCTATTGAAGGATTTACCCGGATGAATAAGGAAAGAGCAGAGAAGGGGGAAGATCCGTATATGAATCCCAGGAATACAGCATCCGGAAGTCTTAAGCTGCAGGACAGCAGTATTGTTGCTCAAAGACCACTGGAATGTTTGGTTTACGGGTTTGCTGCGCGATCGCTGGGCGATGTTAAAACGCAATACGATATCCTGGAGCAAGCGCGTTCCTGGGGCTTTAAAGTACCCCCGGAAGCCAAGTTATGTACCTCTATTGATGAGGTGATGGAGTTTATAGACCAGTGGGACCAGCAGAGGCACCAATTGCCGTATGAAACAGATGGGGTCGTGGTTAAAGTAAATACTTTGGCACATCAGGAAGAATTGGGTTATACCGCTAAAGCTCCCCGTTGGGCGGTGGCTTATAAATTTGCGGCTGAACAGGCTTCTACCGTGTTGCAGCAGATCTCGTACCAAGTTGGGCGCACAGGGGCCATTACTCCGGTAGCCAACCTGGAGCCGGTTTTGCTGGCAGGCACTACTGTAAAGAGAGCCTCCCTTCATAATGCAGACCAGATCGCAAAATTGGATATCAGGGAAGGAGATACGGTTTTTGTGGAAAAGGGAGGAGAGATCATCCCTAAGATTGTCGCAGTGGATTTCAGCCAAAGACCTGAGAACTCCGAGCCTACATTTTATATCACGGAATGCCCGGAATGTGGTACTTCCCTGGTTCGAAACCCGGGAGAGGCTCAGCATTTCTGCCCCAACGATTCTGGCTGCCCCCCTCAGATCACAGGGCGTATTCAGCATTTTATCTCGCGCAAAGCAATGGACATTGAAGGCCTGGGAAGCGAAACGGTAGAATTGCTTTTTAAAGAAGGGTTGATCCGTAACTACGCAGACCTCTATATGCTCAGTGTTGATCAATTATTACCGCTGGAGCGGATGGCACGCAAATCGGCTGAAAACCTGGTTCAAGGGGTGCAGGCCTCTAAAGCAGTCCCTTTTGAGCGAGTGCTGTTTGCCTTGGGAATTCGCCACGTGGGGGAAACCGTAGCTAAAAAACTGGCGAAATCTTTTAAGAATATCGATGCTTTGATGGAAGCCGAATTAGCATCCCTCGTCAATATCGACGAGATCGGGGAAAGGATCGCTGAGAGCGTGGTCTCATTTTTCAGCGACCCGCTTAACCGGGAGATAGTAGACAGGCTTAAGTCCTATGGGCTTCAATTTTCACTTTCCCAGGAGCAATTGGAGGGTCAGACCGAAGTACTTAAAGGGAAGATCTTCGTCGTGTCCGGTGTTTTTGAAACCCTGGGAAGAACCGAACTAAAGAAATTGATAGAGGATAATGGGGGCAAGGTTGCTTCTTCTATTTCATCTAAGACGACCTACGTCGTCGCCGGGGATAATATGGGACCGAGCAAAAAGACAAAAGCGGATAAATTGGGGATCCCCATTATATCTGAACAAGACTTCCTGGCCATGGTATAAATAGGAAAACCCTCCATTCCGGAGGGTTTTTTGTGGGGTGTTTGCAGCCTTTAATCACCGCTCATTGTTTTATCATACACCCATATCTCGTCCCAGCTATTGGAGAAGGTCGCCTGGTTGTTCCTGATGAACGAATCCCAGGTATTTTCACCGTGAACCTCGTCGAATGATTTACGGAAGGTATTTGGTTCGTCCAATTCTGCCCATTTTTTGTGGAAACTGACAGTGGCCAGGTGACGTCCTGCCTCTCCCTGCCTGAATTGATTGTCGTAAACTCCCCAGGGATTCTCCCCGGGCATATTTTTAATAGTACTGCTAACGGTTTCGAGGAATTGATCCACATTATGGCCCTGGCCCTTTTCAACATTCCAATAGCGGACGTAGATAATAGGGTATTGCCCTGGTGTGCCATCCATCATACCCAGGTTAGACAGTTTCCCATCTGCTTTCCAGTATTCAGCAGCCCCCATATCATCGATGTAGGGCATAATATTATCACGCCAATCCTCGTCATGTCCCCCTTCGGCCGGGCGGCTGTCCAGGTCTGAGAATTTCATGGGACCCATCATCCAAACCAGATTACCTGTCTCTGCACCGGTAGAAATATTGTAAACATTCGCCGAGTAAGGACCAGTATTGTGATATTTCTGGTTGTGTTTCTGCATATTTTCCCAGAGGACCTTCAGCTTGGCTTTGTTCGGGCTGATAATGATGCTTTCATACATCACATAGTCTTTACTTTCTTCCTGGGCCAGGATGAGCTGCGCAGGCATCATCGCAAGGCATAGTAGCCATAAAAGCCCATTTTTGATTTTTTTCATGATTTATAGTTGTTAGTGGTTATTTCCGTAGATCAGATCAATAAATTAAATTACAGCTATACCTCGTCTAGGTCCTGGGACGAAGCCATTGTATCTTTGTCCGAAGAACTGTAAATATTTATCTAAGAGAATGAGTAAAATTCCGGGAACTACAGAAGAATTCAGAGAATGCCTGGATGATGACCAGCCTGGAAAGGCATGGCCCCCGGCATTAAAAGCAATATGGTGGGATTTTAAGAATAACTGGGAACGATCACATGATATTGCCCAGGAGCTGCATAACGAGACGGGTAGTTGGTTGCATGCCTATCTCCATCGGAAAGAAGGTGACCGTTTCAATGCCAACTACTGGTATGGCCGCATTGGCAGACCCTATCCATCTGAAAGCCTTGCAGAGGAACAGCAACAATTACTCCTGCATATCCTGAATACTTAAGCAAAGCCTGCCAGGAGTAGTAGATCCAGTAGAATTCAGTTCTTGCGAATGGTGATAACCACCGATTTAGAGGTCGGGGTATTACTGTACTTGGCCGTACTTTTTACGGGTACCAGCACATTGGCTTCCGGAAAATAAGTAGCTACCATTCTCCTGGGAATATCATAAGCCAAGGCGATGAAATTATGCGCCTCCCTGGTCCTGCCGCCATGATGGTTATAGAGGTTGACCACGGCCTTGTTTTCTATACCCATTTCTTTCATGTCTTCCCGATGCATTAAGACAACCCTCCTTTCATTGCGGATTCCGCGGTACCGATCATTCAGGCCGTAAATAGTGGTATTATACTGGTCGTGTGACCGAATGGTCATCATGAGAAACTCACCTTCTTCCAGGGGAATGGGGGAGATGTCTGAAACCGTAAATTTGGCTTTCCCGATATCTGTTTCAAAATCGCCCTGCCGAGCCCCGTTGGGCAGGTAGAAGCCTCGGCCGCGTCTAACCCTCCGGTTATAATCGTCAAATCCGGGAATACATTTTTCTATGGCATCCCTGATATGGTCATAATTTACGATGAATTTTGCCCAATTAATCTTGCTGTCAGGGAGAACCGCCTGTGCCATTCTACAGATGATCTCGGGTTCACTTAACAGTTTATCAGAAACAGGCTTTAATTTTCCATGTGAACTGTGTACAACTCCGGTCGAATTTTCCACGCTGACAAATTGCTGCTGCCCGTTTTTATAATCCTCGTCAGACCTTCCAAGGGTCGGAAGAATCAAGGCTCTTTTCCCATGAACGAGGTGACTACGATTTAATTTGGTGCTTACCTGTACGGTCATATTGCATTTCCGTAATGCTTCTGCCGTATAATGGGTATCGGGAGTCGCTGACAAAAAATTACCGCCCATACCCATAAAGAATTTTGCTTTCCCCTGCTGCATGGCTTCAATACTGTCTACGGTATCATAACCGTATTCGCGGGGTGGTGATATGCCAAATACCTTTTCCAGGTTGTCGAGCAGGTTTTTGGGAGGTTTCTCGTAAATCCCCATGGTCCTATCTCCCTGTACGTTACTATGACCCCTAACCGGGCATGTCCCGGCCCCGGCCTTGCCTATACTGCCCTTTAGTAGTAGCAGGTTGACAATCTCCTTGATGGTGTCTACCGAATTTTTGTGCTGGGTGAGTCCCATGGCCCAGCAGATGATCATTTTATTCTTGAACCTGATCGCTTTTACCACTTCGCGAATCTGTTCTATTGGAATTCCGCAGTTCTCCACCAAGGTATCCATAGACAAGTTTTGTAAGTGCTGTAAGTAAGACTCGGCGCCTTCTGTTTTTTCCGCCATGAACTCATGGTCCAGTACCTTCCCCGGGTGTGTATTTTCTTCTTCTAAAAGCAATTTGGCAATAGCCTGTAAGAGGGCCATGTCCCCGTTGATA
>JABDLH010000028.1 GCA_013003145.1 Flavobacteriaceae bacterium
TCGCGGGACAGGGAAAAGCAGACCACAGTTCGTTCAAAGAAGCAGTATTTGCGGCGATAAATATTTACAGGAACCGGCAGGAGTACGCGGAGTTGACAGCGAATCCACTGCGTAAATACAAGAAAAAAGCAGAGCGATCCTAGGGTAAAGAGTTGGGGTACAAGGCACCGCGGGGAATATTTTGTATTTTTGATTGGGATTCTTGAAAATTACAGTATCTTTGCAGGCCTTAAACGAGTGTTAGAAATGATGCAGCATAAGGAATTCAGTGTTCCTTTCTCAGGTTTGAAGCAAGGGAAACACGAGTTTAAATTTGAAGTTGATAATTCGTTCTTTGAATCTTTTGGGTATGAAGAGTTTAACGCTGCAGCGATTACACTGCATTTAGAGTTAGACAAAAGAAGTACGATGTTAGAACTGGAGCTCAGGGCAGAAGGAACCGTAAACGTGGACTGCGATTTAAGCAGGGAACCTTACGATCAGCCTATTGATGCTTCCCTTGAACTGGTGGTTAAGTTTGGAGAGGAATATAATGATGAAGACGACGAGATCCTGATCATTCCTCACGGAGAACACCAGATCAACATCGCGCAATATGCCTACGAGATGATGGTACTTGCGGTTCCTGCTAAGCGCGTACATCCTAAAGTAGAGGATGGCAGTATGGAATCGGAATTGCTGGAAAAGCTGGAAGAATTACAGCCCAAGGAAACTAAAGAGAATAAAGAAGATACCGATCCCCGATGGGATGCATTGAAAAATTTTTTAACGGATAAATAAGTATTAAAAATGGCACATCCAAAGAGAAAAATCTCAAAGACCAGAAGAGATAAGAGAAGAACACATTACAAGGCTTCTGTGCCAACCATAGCTAAGGATCCTACCACCGGCGAAATGCACCTCTACCACAGGGCGCACTGGCACGAAGGTAAACTTTACTATCGTGGACAGGTTTTGATCGACAAAACCGAGGAAGCTACAGCCTAAGACCAAGGCTATAAATTAATAACTCCCACTTGGATAAAGTGGGAGTTTTTTTATGGATTTTCAATGGACCTGAAAAATCCCCTAAATGGACAGAAAGTCGTAAAAAATCCTTACTTTTCCCCCATTATGGAGTATTTCTATAGGTTTCTCGATAAAAATCATTCCCAGCATGAATAATATATCGGCAGCGATCACGGCTGTAGGAGCATATGTTCCAGAGTTTCGTCTGACCAATAAGGTCCTGGAAACCATGGTTGATACCAATGATGAATGGATCACCACACGAACAGGGATCAAGGAGCGCAGAATACTAAAAGATAAGGATAAGGGAACCTCTTACCTTGCCATACAGGCAGCGAAAGACCTTATTGAAAAAAAGAACCTTGACCCGGCAGAAATAGACCTTGTCTTATTGGGAACAGCAACACCGGACTTACCGGTAGCTTCCACTGCGGTTTACGTGGCTTCAGAGATTGGCGCGGTCAACGCTTTCGCCTATGATATACAGGCAGCCTGCTCTAATTTCCTGTATGGGATGTCTACGGCAGCGCGCTATATTGAATCCGGAAAATATAAGAAAGTCCTGCTGATCGGCGCGGACAAAATGTCTTCGATCATTGATTATACGGACAGGACCACCTGTATTATTTTCGGTGATGGAGCCGGGGCCGTCCTTTTTGAACCTAATGAAGAAGGATACGGGCTACAGGATGAGTTCCTGAGGTCTGACGGGAAGGGAAGGCAATTCCTGAAGATCGAGGCCGGTGGATCTCTGATGCCTCCCAGCGAGGAGACCGTAAAAAATAACCTCCACTTCGTGTACCAGGATGGAAAGTCTGTCTTTAAATTTGCCGTTTCAAATATGGCGGATGTGGCAGCTAAGATTATGGAGCGGAATGATCTGCAGAATGACGACGTACAATGGCTGGTGCCACACCAAGCCAATAAGAGGATCATAGATGCTACCGCGAACCGCATGGGCGTTGAGTCCGAAAAGGTAATGATGAACATTCAAAGGTATGGGAATACAACTTCAGCCACCCTGCCATTATTGCTAGCGGATTACGAGAAGCAACTTAAAAAAGGAGATAATCTGATATTTGCCGCCTTTGGAGGTGGCTTTACCTGGGGATCGATTTATCTGACCTGGGCATACGATTCCAACTAAAAGAGAGAACTATTCAAAACCTAATTCCATGGATATTAAAGAAATTCAGAGTTTAATTAAATTTGTGGCAAAATCGGGAGCCAGCGAGGTAAAACTGGAAACCGATGACATTAAGATCACCATTCGTACCGGGGCGGCAGACAGCGGTCAGGAGCCAACCTACGTACAGCATATCCCTATGCAGGCAGCCCCTGCTCCCCAGCCCGTACAGATGCAAGCACCTGCTGCCGGCGGAGGAAGCCAGGAGGCAGCTGCTCCTAAAGCAGAGTCTGATGAGAGTTCAAAGTACATCACTATTAAATCCCCTATCATCGGTACCTTTTACCGTAAACCTTCACCGGATAAACCGGCTTTCGTAGAAGTAGGAGACAGCATCGCTAAAGGAGATGTCCTTTGTGTGATCGAAGCCATGAAACTCTTTAATGATATAGAATCTGAAGTTTCAGGAAAAGTGGTAAAGGTACTCGTGGATGATTCTTCACCCGTGGAGTTTGACCAACCTTTATTCCTTATTGATCCATCTTAAGTATAATCATAGGATCCGGGAAAATAGCCGGTCTCTGTTGAGATCTGCCTTCCAACCGGACCTTGAAATTGAACGCTATGTTTAACAAAATACTGATAGCCAACCGAGGTGAGATCGCCCTGCGAATCATCCGGACCTGCAAGGAAATGGGCATTAAGACCGTTGCGGTCTATTCCAAAGCGGACGAAGAAAGCCTGCACGTGAGGTTTGCTGATGAAGCGGTTTGTATAGGACCGGCTCCCAGTAGCGAATCCTACCTGAAAATACCTAATATTATTGCCGCCGCAGAGATCACGAATGCGGATGCCATACATCCGGGCTACGGATTTCTTTCAGAGAATTCCAAGTTTTCCAAGATCTGTGCTGAGCATGATATCAAATTCATCGGGGCATCCGGTGAGCATATTGATAAGATGGGGGATAAGGCTACGGCCAAAGAAACCATGAAGAAAGCGGGGGTTCCAACCATCCCGGGATCTGAAGGCTTATTAAAAGATGTAGACGACGCTAAGAAAGTAGCCAAGAAAATGGGTTACCCCGTTATGATCAAAGCTACGGCCGGTGGTGGTGGAAAAGGAATGCGCGCCATCTGGAAGGAAGAGGATTTAGAAGCCGGGTTCAACAGCGCCGTCAAGGAGGCTACAGCTGCCTTTGGAAACGGCGGGATGTATATGGAGAAACTGATCGAGGAACCAAGGCATATAGAAATACAGATCGTCGGAGACCAGTATGGAAAAGCCTGTCACCTCTCAGAACGGGATTGTTCCGTACAACGTCGCCACCAGAAGCTGACCGAAGAAACCCCTTCTCCTTTCATGACCGACAAGCTTCGTGAGAGTATGGGGAAAGCAGCTGTGAAAGCAGCCGAATATATCAAATACGAAGGAGCAGGAACCGTAGAATTCCTGGTCGATAAACACCGGAACTTCTATTTTATGGAAATGAACACCCGGATACAGGTAGAACACCCGATCACTGAACAGGTGATCGACTATGACCTGATCCGCGAACAGATCCTTGTTGCCGGCGGAGTACCGATCTCCGGGAAGAATTACTACCCGAAGCTTCACTCTATAGAATGTCGTATCAATGCAGAGGATCCCTACAACGGGTTCAGACCTTCCCCCGGGAAGATCACTACGCTGCATACCCCGGGAGGACATGGTGTGCGATTGGATACCCACGTTTACAGCGGGTATACCATACCGCCCAACTATGACTCCATGATCGCTAAACTGATCACCACGGCCCAGACTAGGGAAGAGGCTATCAATAAGATGAAAAGAGCACTGGACGAGTTCGTGATCGAAGGCATCAAGACCACTATCCCCTTCCACAGGCAACTGATGGATCACCCGGATTACCTGGCGGGGAACTATACCACTAAATTCATGGAGGATTTTAAAATGAATCCACCGGACGAAGAATCTTAGGGGAAACAATTTAATTGAACAAATGGAGGCATATTTATTTATGGCCTCCATTTTTTTGTTTACTAACTTCACAGGCGTATAATTAGAGAGAACATGGAACTCAGTTACTGGGAGTATAAAAGCTGGTTGAGCGACGTAGACTTTACCATCATTGGCAGTGGAATTACGGGTCTTAACTGTGCCCTGCGGCTTAAAGAACGTTTCCCGTCTTCTAAAGTTCTAATCCTGGAAAAAGGCAGCTTACCCCAGGGAGCGAGTACCAAGAATGCCGGGTTTGCCTGTTTTGGGAGCATTTCAGAGGTTCTGGACGACTTACAGCATCATTCTGAACAAGAGGTGGTACAACTGGTACGGAACCGCTATAAAGGCATAGAATTGCTTCGGAAAACCTTAGGGGATCATGCCATTGGGTATAAAAACCTTGGGGGGCACGAACTATTCCCGCAAACAGACAGCTCATTGTACGAAAATTGCCTGGATTCCTTAACTGATGTGAACCAATTGCTCGCCCCGGTTTTCGGGGGACCTGCCTTCAGGGAGGCCGAGAATAAATTTGGATTCAGCGGGATCCATGAGCGCTATATCTCCCATACACATGAAGGGCAGATAGATACAGGGAGAATGATGATGTCCCTGTTGGCTAAAGCATACAAGGCAGGCGTGATGATCCTCAATGCTGTCGAAGTTACATCTTATGAACCCGTGCCGGGTGGCGTTGAGGTCATTGCCCGGGATTTCCAGTTCAGTACCGGCCGGCTTCTCCTGGCCACCAACGGCTTTGCTTCCCGCTATTTCCCCGGAGAACTAAGGCCGGCAAGGGCACAGGTGCTGATCACTAAACCCATTGAAGGTTTAGCTATCGAAGGAACTTTCCACCTGGAGAAAGGATATTATTATTTCAGGAATATCGATCAGCGAATATTACTGGGCGGAGGTCGCAACCTCAACTTTGAAGCAGAAGAGACGAGTGAATTCGGCCAGACCAAGGTTGTACAGGATAAACTGGAGCAGTTGCTTTCCCAGACCATTCTACCGGGAATCCCTTACGAAATAGACCGGAGATGGAGCGGAATTATGGGGGTAGGACAGAAGAAGACTCCTATTGTCCGGCAGGTTTCCGATCGCGTTTACTGTGGAGTGCGGCTTGGTGGAATGGGTATTGCCATTGGTAGCCAGGTCGGTTTGGAATTAGCTGATCTTATCCCGGCTTAATACTATTGTTTCATTCGTTTATTGATCGTCCCCAGGGATACATTCAGGAACACCTTTTTGCCCTGGGCAATAGGTTCGTGCGAGTGGAAATAAATTCCCTCCCCTTCGGACCACCCCTTGACGAGGTAATGGCTTCCCATGGGGTAACTGCGTTCTACTACTGTTGGAATCCCCGAGTTCGGTGATACTTTAAACTCATGAGCATACACGATAATTCTTCTTTTAGTATCGGCATAGGATTTTAATATATCTATTGGGACAAGGCTGGCTTCCCCGAACAATGATGCGACATAAAGACTCCTCGGTTGGTCGTAAAGCTCCTGTACAGGCCTGTTTGCAATTATTTTCTGATCCCTGATCACCAGGATACGATCCGCATAAGGCAATACGTCAAGGGCGTCATGAGTGGCGGTAATACAGGTTATGCCTTCACGGGTTAGGTAGTCAAAAAGATTTCTCCTGAGCGAATTTTTCTGGAAATTGTCTATATGGCTGAACGGCTCATCCAGGAGCAGGAGCTCCGGCTTCTGCGCAATGGCCCTGGCCAGGGCTACCCTTTGTTTCTGCCCCACACTAAGGGTTTTGATTTTAGCATCTGCAAAAGCTTGCATTTCTATCATTTCCAGGAGTTCTGAAGTCCTTTTGGCAAGTTCATCCGGGTAAAATACAGACAAGAATTGGGACACGTTTTCAGTAACCGTGGTAAATGGCATCAGGTCAAATTCCTGGGACAGGTACTTCATGTTTTCCTCCCCAGGGACCAATTGGAAATTGGGGCCCAATACTTTCTTTTCCTTCCAGTATACGCTGCCCTCATCCAAATGCAGCAAGCCGTAAATGATGCGGAGCAGTGTGCTTTTACCACCACCGCTTTCTCCCATAACGGCCAAATGCCGGCCCTCTTCAAGCTCAAAGCTGATATCCTCGAGCACAGGGGTTTCTTTATATGAAAAAGTTAAATTCTCTACACGTAACATCAGATGAACACATTTAGGGTGGATACAAAAAACCCGTTTCTGTGGGAAACGGGCTTCTGTCCATTTTATTGACTATCAGTCTTTAAATTCTTTCAGAACAGCCCGGTTAGGCAGATCCTCGTAACCCATGTTATAGAGGGTAAACGAGAATATATCTGCATACTGCTCTATGGTTTTACTCACAGGAGTCCCGGCACCGTGACCGGCATTGGTCTCTATCCGGATCAGGACAGGGTTGTCCCCGGCTTGTTTTTCCTGTAGGGTTGCAGCAAATTTAAAACTGTGAGCTGGCACTACCCGGTCATCGTGATCTCCTGTAGTGACCAATGTAGCCGGGTAAGATTCACCCTCCTTTACATTGTGCAGCGGAGAGTAACCGCGCAAGTATTCAAACATCTCTTTATTATCCTCGGAAGTTCCGTAGTCGTATGCCCAACCTGCCCCTGCGGTAAAGGTGTGGTATCGCAGCATATCAAGAACCCCAACTGCCGGCAGGGCTACCTTCATCAGGTCCGGGCGTTGTGTCATTACAGCACCGACGAGC
>JABDLH010000241.1 GCA_013003145.1 Flavobacteriaceae bacterium
GATATCCGCTTCTTTGAAGCCGAGTTTGACGGGATCATGCCCCTTGAGATCGTGGTCAACACCCAGAGAGAGAAAGGCGTGATGAAACCCGCCACACTCAAAAGGATGGAGCGGTTGAGCGAAGTGATCCGTGAAATTCCCGAACTCTCAGAACCGGTTTCCATGGTGAACCTGGTCAAATATTCCAAGCAGGCCTTTTACAACGGTATTCCTAAATATTACCAACTACCCACTTCCCAGGAGAACACCTTTATCATGGATGTGGCCAAGAACTCGCGCGGCAACGGGAACCTGCTCTCTACCTTTGTAGACAGCACCGGGCAATACGCCAGGATAACCACCTACATACAGGATGTGAAAACAGACCGTATGGAAGCTATTGAACAGGAGCTGGTAGAGAATGTAGCGAAGATCTTCCCCGAAGATCGATACGAGGTGAGTTTAACAGGGAAGGCCCTCTTATTTCTCAAGGGTACAAAATACCTGGTAAAGAACCTGATCATGTCCCTGGCCCTGGCCATCGTACTTATCTCCTTGTTTATCGCCTACCTGTTCCGCTCTTTCCGGATGGTGGTCATATCCCTGGTCCCCAACCTTCTCCCGCTGGTTATTACGGCAGGGGTCATGGGCTACGTTGGCGTTCCCATCAAACCTTCTACTATACTGGTTTTTAGCGTGGCATTCGGAATTTCTGTGGATGATACCATTCACTTCCTGGCCAAGTATCGGCAGGAGCTCATCGCCAACCGCTGGCGTATACAGAAGTCCGTCTACGCGGCACTGAGGGAAACCGGTGTAAGCATGTTTTACACCTCCATAGTGCTGTTCTTCGGCTTTTCCGTATTTATTATTTCCAGCTTTGGCGGCACCGTAGCTTTAGGGGCGCTGGTTTCGGCGACCTTGTTATTTGCTATGCTCGCCAACCTGATCCTGCTTCCCTCCCTCCTGCTTTCCCTGGAGCGCAGCATTGCCAACAAAGAAGTACTTAAAAAACCGCAGATAGACATCCTTCCCAAGGAAGAGATCAATAAGAAGTCCAAATAGAAATGATCTCTGGTATTAAGGTCAGAATTCTACGGTAAACATCTCCCATAATTTTAGCAATCGATTATCTTTGCCTTTCATATTTAGAAGCGAATACCCATGAACGAATTTAGTGTTAAGCAGTTACTTACCCAGCAACCATTATCGCAACCCGTTACCGTTAAAGGATGGGTCCGTACTTTCAGAAGTAACCGCTTTATCGCCCTTAATGATGGCTCTACTATAGACAACATCCAATGTGTGGTGGATTTCGAGAAACTCGATGAATCACTACTGAGGAAAATCAACACCGGGGCAGCCTTGGAAATTTCAGGGATACTGGTAGAAAGCCAGGGCCGGGGACAGAGTGTGGAGATACAGGCCGAGGAACTTATTGTACATGGCACTGCAGATCCTGAAACCTACCCTATACAGCCCAAGAAGCACTCGCTCGAATTCCTCAGGGAAAAAGCGCATTTACGGGTAAGAACAAGTACTTTTTCTGCGGTGATGAGGGTCAGATCAGCCTTATCTTTTGCTATACACGAGTACTTCCAGAAAAATGGCTTCTATTATATGCACGCTCCGATAATAACCGGATCCGATGCAGAAGGAGCAGGTGAAATGTTCAGGGTTTCTACCCTGGACCCGATCAATCCACCCAAGGATGAAGAAGGGAAGGTCAATTACAAGGAAGATTTCTTCGGGAAAGAAACCAACCTTACCGTATCCGGGCAGCTAGAGGCTGAAGCTTATGCCATGGGGCTTGGTAAGGTGTATACCTTTGGACCTACTTTCAGGGCAGAGAACTCTAACACCTCCAGGCACCTGGCCGAATTCTGGATGATAGAACCCGAAATGGCTTTCTATGACCTGGACGATAACATGGACCTGGCCGAAGATTTCATTAAATACGTATTGCGATATATCCTGGATAACTGTCAGCCGGACTTACAATTCCTGGAGAAACGCTTACTGGACGAAGAAAAGACGAAACCACAGAATGAGCGCAGCGATATGCCCCTACTGGAAAAACTCCGGTTCATCGTGGATAACAACTTTGTTCGTGTAAGCTATACGGAAGCCATTGACATCCTGAAGAACAGTAGCCCGAACAAAAAGAAGAAATTCCAGTATCCCATAGAAGATTGGGGTGCAGATCTACAGAGCGAGCACGAGCGCTACCTGGTTGAGAAGCATTTTAAATGCCCGGTCATTTTGTTTGATTACCCCGCCAAGATCAAAGCGTTCTATATGAGGCTGAACGAAGATGGAAAGACAGTAAGGGCGATGGATATCCTATTCCCGGGTATCGGTGAGATCGTTGGGGGATCCCAGCGAGAAGAGCGCCTGGATGTACTTAGATCCAAGATTGAAGCATTAGGTATTGATGAAGAGGAACTCTGGTGGTATATGGACCTGAGGAAATTTGGAACTGCAGTTCACAGTGGTTTTGGACTAGGTTTTGAACGTCTTGTACTTTTTGCTACGGGGATGGGTAATATCCGTGATGTCATCCCGTTTCCAAGAACACCACAGAATGCCGAATTCTGATATGAATTCTTTAAATTTATAACAGCCGCATCAAGGCAGCACCCTATGTTAAAACAACACTTACAGTTCAAATTATCCCAGAAGCTATCGCCGCAGCAGATACAGTTGATGAAACTGATACAGCTGCCTACCCAGGCTTTTGAACAGCGCCTGAAACAGGAGCTGGAGGAAAATCCTGCGCTGGAAAGTGGTAAAGAGGAAAGCAATAGCCTTGAAGACGATTTTGGAGACAATTACGAGGAAGATATGGACCACGAGACCGTGGCCACCGACGACATCAATATAGACGAATACCTGAGCGATGACGAGGTTCCTGACTACCGCACCAAGGCCAATAACTACAGCAGTGACGATGAAGAGAAAAACGTGCCATACGCTGCAGGAATTTCTTTCAACCAGTACCTGATCAACCAACTGAACACCGTTTATCTCAGCGACGAGGAGTGGGCCATAGCCGAATTCCTGGTGGGTAGTGTGGACGAAAGTGGTTATATAAGGCGCCCCCTGGCAGATATTATGGATGATCTTGCGTTTACCCAAAACATCTATGTAGAGGAGGAAACCATAAAAAAAGTACTGTCCATCGTACAGGAACTTGACCCCCCGGGCGTCGGGGCACGCTCCCTGGATGAATGCCTGGTCATACAGTTAGAACGTAAAGAACCCACACCGGCAATCGAACTTGCTGTTGATATACTGCAGAGGTCCTTTGAACACTTCACTAAGAAGCATTACAAGCAGCTTATACAGAAACACGATATTACTGAAGAAGAGCTACGTAATGCGATCAGCGAAATAGAGAAACTGAACCCTAAACCGGGTGGAAGTTATTCCGGCAACAATCGGATTGTAGAACACGTGGTTCCTGACTTCTCCATTCGTATCGTAGATGGGGAGTTAGAACTCACCCTAAACGGGCGGAATGCACCGGAACTACACGTTTCACGTGAATACAGCAATATGCTGGCGGGCTATAAAAGCGCCAAGGACAAGTCCAAGAGCCAGAAAGATGCTGTTATGTTCATCAAACAGAAACTTGATGCGGCGAAATGGTTTATCGATGCTATCCGCCAACGACAGCAGACCTTGTTTATTACCATGAATGCCATCATGCAGTACCAAAAGGAATACTTCCTTACAGGCGATGAGCGTAACCTGAGACCGATGATCCTTAAAGATATCGCTGATGCCATAGACATGGATGTGTCTACAGTATCACGGGTGGCCAACAGCAAATATGTTGATACCCCCTATGGCACCAAGCTTATCAAGGAATATTTTTCGGAATCGATGAAGAATGAACAGGGGGAGGATGTCTCCACTAAAGAGATCAAGAAAATCCTGGAAACTGTGATCGGGGAGGAAGACAAGAAGAAACCCCTGACCGATGACAAACTAGCCAAGATTCTCAAAGAAAAAGGATATCCTATAGCCCGCAGGACCGTGGCTAAATACCGGGAGCAATCTGGATTACCCGTCGCCCGACTCAGAAAGGAGATCTGATGCGGACCCTATCAATCTTCCTGTCTTACCTCTTTCACCCTTTGTTAATCCCGATGGCGGGAACCTTAAGTTATTTCCTGGTAACACCCAAATACAGCCCTTTAGAAGAACAAGGAGGCAACCTCCTGCCCATCTTTATACTTACGGTAATTATCCCGCTGATCTCCTATGCAATCCTGCGCAACCTGGGGCTGGCCTCATCGGTGTTCCTGGCGCCGGCTAAGGAGCGGTTGTATCCACTTATCATCAGTCTTGGGTTATTGCTGATCGTCCTGTTCAGGGTGATTCCCAATAATTATACGGCGGAGTTATACTACTATTTCGTGGGTCTTATTGCTGCTACTGCGGCCTGCCTACTTGCATTAATACTAAAAGTGCGATGCAGCCTGCACATGATGGGCCTGGGTAGCCTGCTGATGTATCTCATTGCCCTGAGCATCCATTTTGAGATTAATATTACGATCGCGATCAGTGCCTGTACCCTTATTTGCGGGCTGGCAGCCACGGCACGGATCTACCTCAAAGCACACAACCGCGCTGAGATCGTAATCGGGTTCATCATCGGTTTTCTCTCTCAACTGATGACCATTAAGTATTGGTTATAAGATATAGAAGATAAGGCCTATCCTCAAGGGTGTCATTCCTATCTCCTCCCCGTTTACGTTGGCTTTCCCGGGTTCAAAGAGCGTATTTAAAGCGTAATACGCATGGATATTAAAGGTGTTGTAGCCCAGGTTGACCATCAGGCCATAACGAAAGTTATCCGTATCTGTATTGTAGAAAGAATCCTTGAAGTCTTTGGTGACAATCTTAGATCGGCTACCCACCACGTACCCCAGTTTAACACCAGCATAGAATCGCCAGAATTTATAATCGACGGGGTCAGAATTTCGCAAGCGGAGTTCTATGGGCACTTCAATTAGGTGAGTTTCTATTTTGTTCCGCTTATAGGAGAAATTATCCGAGATCACTTCGTAATTAAAATCTTCTCCATTTTCGGTAGCCCTCAAGTTAGAGTAATAGGAATTAACGGCATATCCAAGCCCTATACCAATGGCAACATTCCGCTTTAGATTCAAGGGAATATCCTTAATGAAACCACCCTGCAACCCATAGGAAAGGTTACGTTGCTTAACCCCTTCGGGCTTATTTAATAAAATATTATAGGTGAGCCCTACATAGAACTGGTCTTCCAGGTAATTCGGATCAGGCAGCAGGCTATCCTGTTCAGGCGTTACAGGCGGTGCTGTCTGTGCGCATAATGTAAAGGTGGAACAAAATACAAGCAGCAGGAAAATGTCTTTCATATCGCCTTAAAAATAATCATTACTTCCGTTCATGCACAAAATAAAAGCGCTTCAAAATATAATTTGAAGCGCTTCATATATGAATATCCTTTAGGTAATATTACTATTCAATATTACTGAAGGCATCCCCTTCAAAAGTCGTATAGTTCACTTTGAGGGCATTTACTTTACGAAGTTCCTGCTTGATATCAGAGATAAGACCCATGTTAGCATCGCTATCCACTTTAAGAGCGGTCGTCAACACGTTTTGCAATTCCTGGGGCTTCTTAGCCCTTTCTTGCAATATGAAATCTCCAACCTCGGAAACATCAGCAAATTTATCGTTCAATTGAATCTTTGGTTCCGTTCCGTATGTTTTCTGGAATTCCCTGGTAGGTTTTCCGACATAGATATACAGAACACGATCCTTCTTCTCGAGCTTCTTGGTCTCGGTTGCATTAGGCAGGGTATTCTCTACCATAATGGAACTATCCTTCATCGTTGTTACCGTCATAAAGAAGAACAGTAACATGAACACGATATCGGGCAACGAGGCCGTATTTACCCCAGGGGTATCAGCGCTTTTTTTCTTATTAAATTTTGCCATAATAGTCCGGTTCTCGTTAGTTAGTTGCAGTTTCTGCTTCAGATAATTTCTGCGGGAACAAGTCCTGGACGCGTTGCACCTTTTCTTTTAATTCTTCCCTTACCCCTTCCGGAGTTTCAGGATTCAGGTATTCGGCTTCCATATCCGTAAAGTCTCTTCCGAATAATCGTTGAGCCTCACGGTTTCTTAACTCGTTATACGCCCCTACCAGTTCGTTCTGAACGGTAATATACGTGGCATACTTTGTTTCCCTGTCATTCTTCAACGAGATAATGGCTTTGGTCGGGTTATCCGAAGAATCCGGATTCCTATTTCCCTTACAATAGCTACAGTATTCAGGGGATCCTGAAGGTGCGCCTCCATTGTCCAGGAAAGCCATAGCTTTTTCCCTGAGATTTCTCAGGTCTGTAAGCTCTTCCTCTACAAGTAACTGGCCATTCTTGTTGATGTTTACAGTAAAAATGTTTTTCTGCTTAATAACCACGTTCTCGTCTGGCGGCTCAATTGGCGGTAACATTCGATCCAGTCCTGAATCCGTTTCAATAGTGGTGGTCACTAAGAAAAAGATCAGTAGTAAGAATGCGATGTCTGCCATGGAACCTGCGTTAACTTCCGGTGGTGCTCCTCTTCTAGGCATAATAGTTCTTTTTAGGTTATTTTGTCATTTTCCGTACTCCACCCCATAACATGGCGCCTACGGCGATTATGGTCAGGAGGAAGAAGACATTGAGACCCATTCCGATCAACTTCACAGTTGATTCGTCTGTAGCTACGCCTCTTCTTGCCATTTCATCGATATTCACATCAGTTCCGCTAGAGATCCCGTAAGCGATCCCGACCACGACCAGGAAGCCAACCACTACGATAAGTGTACGCTTCAGGCTTTGGGGGTTAGAGAACAATGCGACCAGTGAAAAGACCAAGCTGAATAAAATAGCGATAGCTAATAACAGGTACGTAATAATGAACATGAAGTTCATTGCCCCGCTATCCACGGCCTCAGAAGCTGGTACGTCTGAGCTTGGAAGCTGGAACCATAGTACGGCACCTATCACTCCCAATACAACCAATATAATTTTAACAATCTTGTGCATAATGCTTTTGGTTTAGGAGTGTTACTTATTTTTTGTGGTCTACCAACATATCGATCAATACGATTGACGAATCTTCCATATCGTTAACGATACTGTCAATCTTAGCGATGATATAGTTGTAGAAAATTTGTAGGATAATAGCTGTAATAAGACCGAAAACCGTGGTCAATAATGCAACCTGGATGTCACCTGCAATCAGGGAAGCACTAAGGTTACCAACTGCACTAATTTTCTGGAAGGCCTGGATCATACCAATTACCGTACCCATGAACCCAAGCATAGGAGCAACAGCGATAAATAAAGACAACCAGGAAACGTTTTTCTCTAATTGACCCATTTGAACTCCTCCGTAAGCAACAACAGCTTTTTCAGCAGACTCGATGCTTTCTCCGGCGCGATCTAATCCTTGGTAGTAGATAGAAGCAACAGGACCTTTGGTGTTACGACATACTTCTTTAGCAGCTTCGATCCCACCAGAAGCAAGAGCGTCTTCAACTTTTTGCTTAAGCTTAGTAGTATTGGTGCTAGCCATGTTTAAGTAAATGATTCTTTCAATAGCGACCGCAAGACCTAAGATCAAACAGAGTAATACGATTCCCATAAAGCCCGCACCTCCTTGGATGAACTGCTCCTTTAATACTTGGGTAAATCCTTTCTCTGCTTCAACGGCTGCATCATCCTGCAACATCACTGTAGCTGTAGCCACGGTTGAAGAAAGACTCGACACTATTGCGTTCGCTTTCGCGCTTACTGTATTTGTACTAAGGACAAATAGCCCAGCCATGGCCAGGATGGAGAATAATTTTTTCATTTTGTTCAAACTTAAAATTAGTTAGTTAATAGGTTAAAGATAAAAAAAAATTACAATTAAAAAATTAATTCTTTTTCAGCGCAGCAGGCGGTTTTAAAGTATTTCCGAGCTATTCACTGAATAATAACCGGCTGTTTAGACCAGCCGGTTATTTGCAGAGAGGAAGGGATTCGAACCCTCGATGCACTTTTGGTGCATACACACTTTCCAGGCGTGCGCCTTCGACCACTCGGCCACCTCTCTAAGGGTACTAAATTAAGGGGTTCAATAAACGAAAAAATAATTATTCCACGAAATTTGCCGGGTTAATTTTTAGCTCATTTCACCTCGCAATGAGGTTTCGAATATGGTTTTAAAGGACTTAGCCGAAACCTTATTTCCCAACAGGTACATTAATTTGGTGATCGCGGCCTCCGTAGTGATGTCTGCGCCGCTGATTATCTGGATTTCCCGGAGGGCCTCGCTGGTCTCATATTGCCCCATTAAGACACTTCCCCCGGAACACTGTGTAACATTCACCACTTTTACACCCCTTTCAATGGCCTCTTTTAGCGCGTTGACAAACCAGGGTTGCGTAGGAGCATTGCCTGCGCCGTATGTTTCCAATACGAGTCCCTTGAGCCCCGGGATATTTAACACACTCGTCAACACTTCCCTATTAAGACCCGGGAAGAGTTTCAGAATGGCTACATTGGTGTCCAGATCCTTGTGTACCAAAAGGCCTTTTCTCCTGGACCCCCTGTAGAGGGCATCGTAACTCACCTTCAGGTGAACCCCTGATTCTGCCAGTGGCGGATAATTTAAAGAGGCAAAGGCTTCAAAATGTTCTGCATTGATCTTGGTGGTCCTGTTACCCCGGTATAATTTATATTCAAAATAAAGGCATACCTCCTGTATTACGGGACGCCCTCTTTCCTGCAGGGATGCCACCTGGATGGCAGTAATCAAATTCTCTTTAGCATCCGTTCGAAGGTCACCTATGGGTAATTGCGATCCGGTTAGTACAACGGGCTTTCTCAGGTGCTCCAGCATATAGCTTAAGGCAGAGGCGGTATAACTCATGGTGTCGCTACCATGCAGTACCACGAACCCCTCGTACCTCTCGTAGTGCTCTTCGATGAGGCCGGCGATCTTTACCCAATGACCCGGGTCCATATTAGAAGAATCCAGGGGTTCCTTGAAAGAGACACTGTCTATTGAACAATCTAACTGGCCAAGTTCGGGGATTTTCTTTTCCAGCTTGTTAAAATTAAAAGCCTTCAGCGCCCCTGTATCGTAATCCTTGACCATACCGATGGTACCCCCGGTATAGATCAGTAAAATTTTCGTCGGACTATTTGCCATAACCATATATTATATACCAAAAACCTCTTTGGAATTAGCCGTGGTGATCCTGGCTACTTCTTCCTCGCTTATCCCGTATACTTCGGCAACCTTCTCTATTACATTGAGTAGGTAGGCACTTTCGTTTCTTTTCCCACGGTAGGGCACCGGGGCAAGGTAAGGGGAATCTGTTTCCAGGACAATATGCTCCAGGTCTATTTGATCCAGGAAAGTATCTATCTTACCATTTTTAAAGGTAACAACCCCACCTATTCCCAATTTCATATTAAAACTGATCGCGCGCAAGGCCTGTTCATGGGTACCCGTAAAGCAATGAAATATGCCCGAAAGCCCATCAGTCCCTTCTTCGTCTAACACTTCGAAGATCTCATCAAATGCATCCCTGCAATGAATAACGATGGGTAAAGCATGATCTTTGGCCATTTGAATCTGCCTGGCAAAAGCCTCTTTTTGCTGCCCGATAAAACTTTTATCCCAATACAGGTCTATCCCTGTTTCCCCGATCGCATACACCTTATGCTCTGCAACTACTCGCTGCACCTGCAGTAACTCTTCTTCAAAATTCTCCTTTACATGAGTCGGGTGCAGGCCTGCCATCAGGTAAATGTTTTCCGGGTATTGCTGTTGCAATTCCAGCATCCCGGGCACATATGATGAATCGATCGCAGGAAGAAAAAATCGACTTACCCCTGCTTTCATCGCTCTTTCAATTACCTCGCTCCTGTCTTCATCAAAAGCTTCGCTATATAAATGGGTATGGGTATCGGTTAAAATCATGGAACAAAAATAGGACTATCTTTGACATTAAAAGAAGCTCTTATGCCCAGTCTTAAAAAGTTTTTAAAATCCAAA
Source organism: Flavobacteriaceae bacterium (assembly GCA_013003145.1). Lineage (GTDB taxonomy): Bacteria > Bacteroidota > Bacteroidia > Flavobacteriales > Flavobacteriaceae > Zeaxanthinibacter. Next base: position 10,075 of record JABDLH010000241.1, read on the forward strand.
AAATACTTGGAGGTACCCATGAAGCTCACCTCCACCAATCACCTGGAGGTAAAGGCAGAGATCAACGGGAACCCCGGTAGGTTCATCTTAGACACGGGGGCCTCGAGTACCTGCGTGGGAATTGAGCAGGCAGAGCGATTTGAGCTGGATTCAGAGCACTCGGACATTATGGCCGCAGGAGCAGGTGCCTCTGACTTGGTGACCAGGCTATCTGAAAAAAACAGTATCTGTCTAGGAAAATGGAAGGATAAAAAAGCACAGATCGTGATCCTGGATCTTATGCATGTGAACCAGGCGTTGCTGTTGCATGAAGCTGAGGAAGTAGACGGCATCATCGGGGCCGATTTGCTGGAAACCGGCCGAGCGGTGATCGACTATCATAAAAAGATACTATACCTCAGGAAAAAGTAACTCTTACATGCTTTTGGCTTGAAAATCAGACCTTTCGTCGAACTTTTTCTATAATTCGCCAAAACATCATCGGTCTTTTTTAAATTCACTACAGGCCTCCACAACCAAACCATAACCGATGAAATTACTAAGACCGATACTGAGCGGTCTGTTGGTATTTACCGTGATCAGCTGTCAAATAGACGCTGACCTTCAGACCCTTAGTCCTTCCGATGAACTAGCGGGGCAGATCCAGCAACAGTTTGGAGCCATCAATACCCTGAGAATGCCCGATAGTGATGACTATAGCAGGATCCCGACAGATCCTAACAATCCATTAAGTGCTGAAAAAGTGCGCCTGGGCCAATTTTTGTTCCACGAAACCGGGCTAGCGCTAAATCCAAAGCAAGAGATCGGAAGAGGGACATATTCCTGTGCAAGTTGTCATAATGCGGGGGCGGCTATGCAAAGCGGGAGGTTTCAGGGTATCGCAGAAGGAGGTGAAGGTTTCGGGATCAGCGGAGAAGGAAGAAGGATGTCCTCAGCTTACGACGCGACCAATGTAGATGTACAACCCATACGCGTACCTTCGGTATTAAATTCTGCCTACCAGGAAGTTGTATTATGGAATGGCCAATTCGGCTCCTTCGGTCCTAATAGCGATACCCAAAGTCAGTGGACCGCCGGCACGGTAAAGGAAACCAATCATTTAGGATTCCAGGGCCTGGAGATACAAGCGATAGCCGGACTGGGTATGCACCGCATGCTGATCGATGACAACCTGATCAGAGAAAGTCCTTACCAGGTGCTTTTTGATAAAGCTTTTCCCGAAATTGATCCCAGCCAGAGATACAATAGTTTTACGGGTGGACTGGCCATTGCTGCATATGTGAGAACACTACTTGCTAACCGCTCGCCTTTCCAGCAGTGGTTGAGGGGTTCTGATGAGGCGATGACGGAAGAAGAGATCAGAGGCGGTATATTATTTTTCGGTAAAGCAAAGTGTTACCAATGTCATAGCGGTCCCGGTCTTAACGGCATGGGATTCCATGCCCTGGGCATGAAAGACCTGGATAATGGCGCAATGATCGGAATTGTAGATGAAGCAACACGAAAAGGAAGGGGTGGCTTTACCGGCCGGCCCGGAGATGATTACGCTTTTAAGACCCCAACACTTTACAACCTGAAAGATGTAAACCATTTAGGTCACGGCGGAAGTTTCAGCACCATCCGGGAAGTGATATCCTACAAGAACAACGCTACCCCCGAGAACGAACAGGTGCCAGGTGATTACATCTCTGCCGACTTTAAACCTCTTAATCTCTCTGATAAGGAAATCGACCAACTGGAACAATTCATTTCTGAAGCATTATACGACCCTGACATCCAGCGCTACATTCCTGTCAGCACTCCGTTCAACAGCTGCTTCCCGAATGCAGACCCGCAATCCAGGATAGACCTTGGGTGTGATTAACAAGCTATTGCCATAGTTTTCCCCACAAAAAAAGCCACCGTTTTCACGGTAGCTTTTTACATCTAGTATCTTAAATTTCTAAAGCTCCAGTGCTTTTTTCACCTTACCATCCATCAATAATTCTGTCGGATCTTCCAAGGCCTCTTTAATGGCTACCAGGAAACCTACCGATTCTTTTCCATCGATGATTCGGTGGTCATATGACAATGCTACGTACATAATCGGAGCAATGGCAATAGCACCATCCCGGACGATTGGTCGTTCCACGATATTGTGCATCCCCAGGATTCCACTTTGAGGTGGATTGATGATAGGAGTTGAAAGCATTGAACCAAATACTCCACCGTTAGAAATTGTGAAAGTTCCCCCGGTCATCTCATCTACGGTGATCTGCCCATCCCTTGCCCTTATAGCCAGGCGCTTAACTTCGGCCTCAATTCCGCGGAAGCTTAGGTTTTCGGCATTCCTGATAATAGGCACCATAAGCCCCTTAGGCCCGGATACTGCAATACTGATATCACAGAAATCATAGGTGATCATCTCTTTGCCGTCTATCATAGAGTTCACGGCGGGGTACATCTGTAATGCGCGGATCACTGCCTTGGTAAAGAACGACATAAAGCCGAGACCAACCCCGTGTTTCTCCTTGAACTGCTCTTTATACTCGTTCCTCAATTCGAAGATAGCAGACATATCTACCTCGTTAAAGGTGGTAAGCATTGCGGTCTCGTTCTTCGCTGAAACAAGACGTTCCGCAACTTTCCTTCGGAGCATGGAGAGTTTGGTTCGCGACTCACCACGGCTTCCTCCACTAGGAGAACCCATAGATGGTACAGCCTGTACAGCATCTTCCTTGGTGACACGTCCATCTCGGCCTGTACCTTTTACCGATGAAGCGGCAAGTCCTTTTTCTTCAAGGATCTTTCGCGCAGCCGGAGAAGCCACCCCTGAAGCATAGGTTTCCTTGGTATCGGCAGGTTGGGGAGCTTTTGCATCCTTATCGGTTCCTGCCTCTTTCTGTTGTTTCGTCAGGTCTTTTTCTGCATCACTACCCGATCCTTCATCGCCTCCTGATGCGGTATCTGCACCTTTACTTGCACCTTCAGGTTTGTCGGCACTGGTATCGATAAGACAGACTACTTCCCCTACTCCAACAGCATCCCCTACCTCAGCTTTAAGGGTAATAACACCACTCTCCTCGGCAGGTAATTCTAGTGTTGCCTTATCAGAATCAACTTCTGCGATGGCCTGGTCCTTCTCTACATAATCCCCGTCTTTCACCAACCATTCCGCTATTTCTACTTCGGTAATAGATTCCCCGGGTGAGGGGACCTTCATTTCTAATATCATGCTGTGTTAATTTGTTGTACTGGTTCTTGATATGTTAGACCGCAAATTGTCCTTGCTCTTGTCAAATACGTAATCTATAACTTGTTGATGCCGCATTTTTGATCGAACAGCGCTTCCCGCGGCAGGTGAAGCGTACATTCTCCTGGAGGCAACTCTCAGTTTATGGGCTTCCTCAAAATGCATCATCATATGACTCCATGCACCCATATTCCTCGGTTCTTCCTGTGCCCAAACCAGGTCATCTGCATTGGTGTATTTTCCCATGATCGTCTTCATCTGTTCTGTCGGAAGCGGGAAAAGTTGCTCAATGCGAACCAAAGCCACATCTTCTCTTCCGTGTTCCTCGCGAGCAGCCAGGAGATCGTAATAGAATTTCCCGGTGCAGAATACGAGCGATTTCACTTTAGAAACATCTGCTGAAGTATCATCTATGACTTCCTGGAACTGACCATCGGCAAGTTCTTCTACCGTGGACACGGCTTTTGGATGGCGCAGTAAACTTTTGGGTGTAAATATGATCAACGGTTTCCGGTAATTCACCATCATTTGCCTCCTCAGTAAATGAAAGAGGTTAGCCGGCGTGGTACAATCGGCCACGAACATATTATCCCGGGCACATAGCTGGAGATAACGCTCCATACGGGCCGAAGAGTGCTCTGCACCCTGTCCTTCATATCCATGTGGCAGGAACATGACAAGACCGTTCTGTAGTTTCCACTTGTCCTCAGCGGCGGATATATACTGATCTATCATGATCTGGGCTCCGTTGCTGAAGTCACCAAACTGGGCTTCCCAAATAGTCAGGGTGTTGGGGCTGGCCATGGCATAACCATAGTCAAAACCGACAACCCCGTATTCCGATAAGAGGGAATTGTAAATCTGGAACTTGCCCTGGTCCTCAGAAATATGGTTGAGCAGCATTACTTCCTCTTCACTCTCCTCTACTTTCATAACCGCGTGGCGGTGAGAGAAGGTTCCCCTTTCCACATCCTGTCCGGACATGCGCACTCCAAAGCCGGAATCCAGAAGCGTTCCATAGGCTAGTAATTCACCCATGGCCCAGTCTAAAGAATTCTTTTCGAAATACATATTCTTCCGGTCATTGACCAGCTTCTCTACTTTCCTCAGGAATTTTTTCCCTTTAGGCAGTTCGGTGATGGTCTTGGCAATTCTGTCCAGTTGTTTCCTGTCACAGCTGGTATCTACCTTTTCCATCATTTCCCATTCGCGCACATCATCAAATCCGCTCCATTCGTCAGCCATGAACGGGGTGATCTCTGTTTTATCTATTTTCCTGGAATCCTCCAGGTCTTCTTCAAGACTGGCTTTGTACTCCTGTTCCAGCTTAGCGACATACCCATCGTCTATGATACCCTCTTCTATCAGCTTTTTAGCATAGATATCCCTGGGGTTTTCATGCTTGGCTATGGCCTTGTATAGTTTTGGCTGGGTAAACCTGGGTTCATCCCCTTCATTGTGGCCGTACTTCCTGTATCCTAATAAATCCAGGAAAATATCGCGTTTAAATCGCATCCGGTATTCCAGTGCAAAGATCGCTGCGTGTACCACGGCTTCTGCATCGTCAGAATTAATATGCAATACAGGGCTCAGGGTCACCTTAGCCACATCCGTACAATAGGTAGAAGTACGAGCATCGAGGTAATTAGTTGTAAAGCCGATCTGGTTGTTTACAACAATATGTATAGTTCCGTTTGTTTTATAACCGTCCAGGTTAGCCATCTGCACCACCTCGTATACAATTCCCTGACCGGCAATGGCGGCATCCCCGTGTACTACGATCGGCAGTACTTTTGAGAAGTCGTCCGGGTAGTGTACATCCTGCTTAGCCCTGGTGATGCCTTCTACGACTGCACCTACAGTTTCCAGGTGGGATGGATTAGGCGCAATGTTCATATTGATCTGGCTACCAGAATCCGTTTCGCGCAGGGAGGTCCATCCAAGATGGTATTTTACATCGCCGTCAAAGATTTCCTGTTCGTAATCTTTTCCATCAAATTCGCTAAAAATATCTTTAGCAGATTTTCCGAAAATATTGGTCAGCACATTAAGTCGTCCCCGGTGTGCCATCCCCATGACGAACTGCCTTACCCCCATCCCGGCAGCATGCTCTACGATAGCGTCAAGTGCAGGGATCAATGATTCGTTCCCCTCTAAAGAGAAACGTTTCTGACCAACATACTTGGTGTGAAGGAAGGCTTCAAAAGAAACGGCCTCATTTAGTTTCTTCAGGATCTGCTTTTTCTTTTCCGGGGTAAACCTGGGGTGGTTGTCATTGACGTTCAGCTGCTCCTGTATCCATTTAACTCGTTCGGGGTTCCGGATATACATATACTCTACCCCGATAGCATCACAGTAAATATTCTGAAGATGCCTTACAATCTCTTTAAGGGTGTTCTTGCCGATACCGATAATTTCACCGGCACTGAACTCCGTATTGAGATCAGCTTGTGAAAGACCGAAATTATCTAAATCCAGTGTTGGTGAATATTTACGTCGCTCTCGAACAGGGTTGGTCCTGGTAAACAGGTGCCCCCTACTCCGATATCCATCGATCAAACGAATTACCTGGAATTCTTTTTGCAGTGATTCTGGCATAGCAACTTCCTGCCCGTTCCCCAGAACGGCGGTTCCTGAGGCAGTATCTATACCTACTTCGTCCAGTGCACTTTCCATACCAAAATCGAATCCCTGGAAGAAAGCACGCCAACTCGGCTCTACACTATCCGGATTCACTAAGTATTTATCGTATAAATCTGCAAAGAAGGAAGTATGTGCAGTATTTAAAAAAGAATATTTATCCATGAAAGCTGTCGCTGATGTTTCTAATCTGAATATTAGATCAAAAATACAACATTTAATACATTCCGAAATATGTGTCTAACTGAATCTTAACAAAATCAGGAGGGATTGATATTTTTCGCTTAGAATTACCGGTAAAAAAGGGTTGAGCGGATAATTGCCGCCCGGGATCAGTCGCGCATTTGCGATCGCAGCCACACTTTTTGCCATTCCCTTTTTAAAATCAGGTAGGTGACTTCACGGGATACTTCTACAGCGTCTGATGCCCTGATCTCTTTTACCGCTTTTTCAGGGACATCAATAACATACAGTAAATTCAGGTAATCAGCGAATTTCTCCAACAGCAGCACGTAAATCTTTTCATGAATTGCAGTGGCCAAGGCGACAGCATCCTGGTCCTCACTCAACGGTAAAGAAACATTAGCCCGTTCAAAATCTTTCCGCAACTGGTCCACGGTCTTACCATAAAGACTATGCGAAGCTGCATTCTTGAGCAATGCGATGGAACGGCTATTAGGTTCACTCATGGTTCAGACAGCGTAATCCGGGTTTAATTTTTAATTATCTCCCCATCTTTCATTACGAAAGTGACTTCTTTTAGCAGTTCAACATCCTGGAGTGGGTTCCCGTCAACTGCGACAATATCGGCTAAGAAATCTTTTTTCAGCTGCCCTAAGG
>JABDLH010000281.1 GCA_013003145.1 Flavobacteriaceae bacterium
ATTTAACTCCATCCTCCCCCTCGCCGAAGAATGGGGAGATAAGGAAATGATCTCTGCCATATATATCAATATCGGCTGGACCTATATTCATATGGATCAACACCAGCGAGCTTTACAAAACCTGGAAAAGGGTTTAAACATGGCCGAAGAATACGACATCTACGGTAATATTTATACGGCCAAAGCTTTTATGCACGACCTCTATGAGAAAGAAAAGGATTATGAAAATGCACTTGAGTATTACGAACAAGCGCAGACCATACGCCGCCAGATCTCTAACGAACGGAATACCCGCTACGTGTATGACGTGATCTCTAGGGCCGAATCTGAGGAGCGTACTAACCAGATGGAGTCCCTGGCCCAGGAAAACGAATTGGTGAAACTAAGACTAAAAAGAAACCAGAACACCCTGATCATCAGCACCCTGGTCCTAGCTCTTTTCCTACTCATACTATACGTGTTCTACAGGCAATTCCAGCTGAAGAGCGATAAGAAACTGCTTACCCTGGAACAAACCATGCTTCGCAGCCAGATGAATCCTCATTTTTTATTCAACTCGCTCAATTCCATCAAGTTATATATCATCAATAATGAGAAGAAGAATGCGGTACACTACCTGAATAAGTTTTCCAAACTGGTGCGCAAAATCCTCGACGCTTCCTCTGTTAAGGAGATCTCCCTGGCCGAGGAATTAGAAACGGTGAAATTATATATGAATATTGAGAACATTCGATTTAATAACGAGATCAATTTTACGGTACGCATCGACCAGGAAATAGATCCTTACCAGGTAAAGGTGCCATCGCTCATATTACAGCCATTTCTCGAAAATGCATTGTGGCATGGGCTTTCATCTAAAGAAGGTGAGAAAAATATCGAGTTATATATCTCCCGGGAGAACAATAAGTATATGCAGATTGCCATTACCGATAACGGTGTTGGCCGCGATGCTTCTGAAGAATTGAAGAAAAGCAGGGTATTAAAGAGAAAGTCCCTGGGAATAGACATCACAAAGGCGCGATTACGGAATTTCTCTAAGGCCTATCGTAATTCGTTTGAAATTGATATTATCGATTTGTTTGATCGCATGCGTCACCCTTCAGGGACCCGGATCATCCTGCATATCCCTACTTCTTAAGGTGTTCTTCGGCTACTTTTTCGAGCTCGGTATACCAATCCTGTCCAAATTTTCGGACCAGCGCATCCTTCACAAACTTATAGACGGGTACTTGTAGTTCTGTACCCAGGCTGCAGGCAGGATCACAAATCTGCCACTTATGATAATTCACCGCGGTAAGCTCTGTGTATTCCCTGACCCGTACCGGGTACAGGTGGCAGGAAACCGGTTTTACCCAATCCGTTACCCCGTCTTTGGCCGCTTGTTCAAGACCACAGAGTGCGGTGCCATTTTCTTCGAAAGTTACGTAAGCGCATTCTTTATTGTTGACCAGGGGAGTTTCCCAATCACCATCGGTCCCTTTAACAAAGGTCCCCTGCTGTTCTATAGCGGTAATCCCTTCGGGTCTCAGGTAGGGTCTCACCTTGGGATAAATTTCCCTCAGGATCTCGGTCTCCTCCACCTCAAGGGGAGCACCGGCCTCACCTTCTACGCAACATGCCCCTTTGCAGGCGCTTAAATTGCATACAAAATCGTTCTCGATGATCTCTTCAGAAACTATGGTCTTTCCCAGTTGAAACATACCCCTTAATTTAAGTCGGCCAAAGATACCGCTTTGTTGTTGTTAACACAGTAATAATTTAATGGTTTCATAATCCAAGGCTGCTACTTTGACGTACCTTTGTCGACTTTTAAAATTAATTGCTATGAATTTAGACGTTCGTGAAATAGCTACCACCACCATGGTACTCTTTGCTGTAATTGATATACTGGGCGGAATCCCTGTCATTGTCAGTTTACGTAATAAGGTAGGTCATATACAGTCCGGGAAGGCAACCATAGTAGCTGCCTGTATCATGGTCGCTTTCCTCTTTGTCGGGGAAGAGATCCTGAACCTGATCGGCATAGATGTAAATTCATTTGCGGTGGCAGGTGCTTTCATCATTTTTTTCCTGGCTATAGAAATGATCTTAGGGATCTCCCTGTATAAGGATGACGAACCGGAGAGCGCTTCTATTGTTCCCATAGCATTTCCGCTGATCGCAGGTGCGGGAACCCTTACTTCTTTATTATCTTTGCGGGCAGAGTATCACGTGGAGAACATCATTGTCGCCATTATACTGAACACCATTTTTGTTTACCTGGTATTAAAGTCGTCCGGACGTATCGGGCGCTTCCTGGGGAGGAGCGGATTAAGTGTTATCCGCAAAGTATTTGGTGTGATCCTGATGGCTATCGCTGTAAAATTATTTGCAGCCAATGTGCACCAATTATTCGCGATACAGGAGAACCTAGCAATCCTTAAGTAGTTATGAACAAATACCTGAGTATAATTTTAGTCGTGCTGGCACTGGCCCTTATTGCCTACAATGTAACGGTGGTCAATTTTAATGATCCGCTGCAGGGTGACAGTACTATTGCTATTATCGGGATAGTCGCGGCACTTTGTGCTATTGTGCTTATCCTGATCTTCAATACTTCTAAGAAGATCCAAAAAAAGATAGAAGAGGATTAATCCTGATTAATCATAGGAGTTTCAGGCTGCTCCAGTTGCAGTACTTTCTGCAACATGGGGTCATTTTCAGCTTTAATCCTGGCCTGTTGATTAGGCCCGAATAACTGTGCAGCCAGGGCGGCTTTCAGGTATCCTTTAATCCGCTCCTCCATGTCGTAATACCGGAGGTTCAGCTTCTGTACCAATGGCCATCGTTCCGCGTAATTGATGAAGTTCTCAAAAAGAATATCATCCACATTGAAACTGTTCATGAATTCCTGTTCACTCATCTTCATATAGCGGGTCCTGTCTTCTTCCAGGTGGTCAAAGATAAACCTGGAGAATAAGCCGAAGGAACTGTCCAGGCTTTCTACCGCTTCTTCCTCATGAGAGCCTATAGGCACAAAAACATCAGGGATGATCCCTCCCCCACCGTAGACCACTTTTCCTTTAGGGGTCTCAAAACGAAGGGAATCAGCTACCTTTATACTATCGGCCTCCATTAACTCGCCATTCTCATAACGATTCATAAATCGCTCGTAGTAATCCTCGGTACCGTTATCATAACTTTTCTGGATAGAGCGTCCTGTGGGTGTATAATACCTGGAAACGGTCAGTCTTACTGCAGATCCGTCACCCAGTTCCATTTCTCTTTGTACGAGACCTTTCCCAAAGGATCGTCTCCCAACAATAGTTCCTATATCGTTATCCTGTAAAGCCCCGGCGACGATCTCGCTGGCCGATGCGGAACGCTCATTGATCAGGACATAGACCTGTTTATTCTCAAAACTCCCTTTCTTAGTAGCATAGGTCTTTTCGACCTTGCCTTTTTTGTTCTTGGTAAAAAGAATGAGTTTACCATCCTGCAAGAACTCGTCAGACATTTTCTGAGCAATGCCCAGGTAGCCCCCCGGGTTATCCCTCAAATCGAGTACGAGTTTCTGAGCGCCTTTCTTCTGCAGGTTTCGCAATGCCCTGGTAAATTCTTTATAGGTAGATTCCGCGAAACGGTTCACTTTGATATACCCCAAATCCTCATCCAGCATATATTGTGCCTCTACACTGCTCAGGGGAATACGGTCTCTCCGGATATCCACATCAAATGTTTTGTCCCCTGTTTTCCTGTAGATCTTAAGTTTAACAGAGGTACCTTCTTTTCCTTTAAGTTTACTGACGATATCTGCACTGGGCAGTCGTTTCCCGAATAAGGTATCCGTATTCGCCATCAGGATACGGTCACCGGGCTTTATCCCTTTTTCTTCACTGGGGCCATTCTGAACCGCCCGGATCACGGCGATGGTATCTTTATACATATAGAAGTTCACCCCTATCCCTACGAAATCGCCTTTCATATTCTCGGAGACCTGTTTCATATCCTCTTTAGGGATGTATACCGAATGCGGGTCCAGTTTGTCCAGGATATTGTTCACCGTTACATCTACAATGCTGTCCGTATTGATATCGTCTACATATTCATAGTCGATATAATCGATCAATCGATTTAGCTTGTCTTTTTTAGAATTGGTCGTGAAGAGTTTTTCAGGTGTGTCGTTGAAATTCAGTTTACCGCCAAGAAATATCCCGCATGCCAAGGCAAGGGCAACAACTGTAGGCCATAAGTAATACTGTTTTTTCATCGATCAGCTTTTAGATCACTCTCTCCTCGATCACCGGGAGGTGCTGCAGTTCAACACCTGCTCTTTGCAGGAATTTTAGCCCGGAATCGTCTTTATACGCCGTTTGGTATACCACACGTTTTATGCCAGACTGGTGAATCAGCTTACTGCATTCCTTGCAGGGAGACATGGTGATGTACAGGGTTGCCCCCTGGCAACTCTGGGTAGAAGATGCCACTTTTAATATGGCGTTGGCTTCAGCATGCAATACATACCATTTTGTATAGCCTTCTTCATCTTCACAAAAGTTCTCGAACCCCGTGGGAGTTCCGTTATAACCATCAGAGATGATCATCCGGTCCTTTACGATGATGGCCCCTACCTGCCGGCGAACACAATAGGATAATTTACCCCATTCATACGCCATCCGTAAATAAGCCTTGTCGTATTTTGCTTTTTTCCCCTCGTTCATAAAGGTAATTCGGGTTGCGGGATTCTAATTGCTACTAAGATACCTGCTTTAAGATCGCTTCACAAACCCCATACGGTTAATTTTTAATTAAAACACGCCTTCCAATTAGGGAACGTATCGATCAGCATCGGTATTGTGGCCAATCCTATAATTATCGCTCCCACAGTAATATACCACTGCGGTTTAACTTTAAACTGTGAGCGGAAAAGAAAGTTCAGTCCCAGTACCACGAGCAGGATCACCAGCTGTGATAATTCTATCCCTGTGGCAAAACCAAGTAGTGGCCCTGCCTTGGAGGTCTCCCCGGCCATCAGCATATTAAAGTAATTGGAAAAACCGAAACCATGGATCAGGCCAAAGAATGCCGCGGACAGGCTGTGCATATACAAATCCGTCTTGTCTGCATCCCTTTGGGTATACAACATACTAAGCACTGCGGTAATGACAATGGTGATCGGAATCAGGAATTCTATACACTCAGCGGGCACCCGGAAGAGTTCATAAACCGAAAGCGCCAGGGAGGTACAATGAAAAATAGTGAATACCGTGGCCAGGAATAACACTTTTTTCCAGCCTTTAAAGGTAAACGGAAGGGCCAGTGCCGCGAGGAAGAGGATATGGTCATAAGCCCCAGGATCCAAAACGTGCTTATATCCCAATTCTACATAAAACCCGAATTCTCCCATGGTCTGCTATTTATTGTCGGTCAATTAAATTGCTCAGAGCCCTCGTTCGCGCTGAATCTGTTCGTAGGCTTTCTGTACTTCTTTAAATTTTTCCTCCGCACCTTTTTTGATCGCTTCATCTTTAGTGATTACACGGTCCGGGTGGTATTTTTTCGCCATTGTACGGTATGCACTTTTCACTTCATCGTCTGTGGCCGTTCGTTCTATTTCCAGAATTTTATAGGCGGTATCTGCCGATTTTATGAACATGGCCTTAATACTCTCAAAGTCGTGAGACCCAATCCGGAGGTACCCGGCGATTTCTGACAGCTTGGCGATCTCCGCCGGGCTTGCCGATCCGTCTGCCTGTGCGATCCCGAAAAGAAAATGCAATAACTGCAGTCTTACTTCGTAGCGGGTACGCTGGTTAAGGAAGGCACAGATATGCTGTGCAGAAATCTCACGTTTTTTAACAACATCGTTAAATGTGCGGAAGATCGCATTGGCTTTTTCCTTTCCATAGGTGCTTAAAAAATATTGCCGGACATAGTCGAGCTCTCGCTGGCTAACCTGCCCGTCTGCTTTGATGACTATAGAACAGAGGGAGAGCAGGTGTAATTCAAAATCAGATGGGGATACCTGTTGCCTTGTAAAGTCACTGAAGACCGTCCTGCCTCCCCCGGACCTGGTTTGTGAATCCAATAAGCTTCCCAGGAAAAAACCTATTAATGCCCCGGGCAGTCTAAAGAAGAAATAGCCCAGGATGGCCGCTATCCATTTGATCATACGTCTCTAAAAATTTAGGCAAATATAGGACATTGCAGAGGATTTGCAGTTCGGTTTCAGTACGAAGCACAGAGTGGGTAATGTGCTATGAATTGGTTATCTTTGTAGCCTGAAATTTAAAAAAAAGAGCATATGTATCCTGCAGAATTAGTAAAACCAATGAGAGAAGACCTGGCGTCTGCCGGTTTCCGTGAATTATATTCCGCTGAAGAAGTGGAAAAAGCTATAAACCAATCCGGTACCACTTTAGTTGTGGTGAACTCGGTTTGTGGTTGCGCAGCTGCTAATGCACGCCCGGGAGCTAAGATGAGCCTGGACAACAGCAAGACCCCAAGTCAGTTGGTTACAGTATTTGCCGGGGTAGATACCGAAGCTGTAAATGCAGCCCGTGACCTGATGGTGCCATTCCCTCCATCATCACCCAGCATGGCATTATTTAAAGATGGTGAGTTGGTGCACATGATAGAGCGTCATCATATAGAAGGAAGGCCTGCGGAACTTATCGCAGAAAACCTGAAAGAGGCCTATAACGAATTCTGTTGAAAAGACAGGGAGTAATGTCCTCTATACAGAAAGCATAATTTGGTTAAAAACCGTTCGTATCCGGGCGGTTTTTTATTTTTGAGTCATGAGAAAAATATTCGCCTACCCGTTAACGGTGGTTTATTTTATCTTTTTCGGTTTACTGCTACTGATCTTCCACCCCATACAGTGGATCTGCCTTAATATCTTCGGATATGATGCGCATAAGAAAAGTGTCAGTATCATGAACCTGGGTATCCTCCGGTTAACCCATTTATTAGGTACGCGATATTCTTTTAAGAAGGAAATTGAATTACCCGAGGACAGGCCTTTGATTCTCGTAGCCAATCACCAGAGTATGTACGATATCCCCATGATCATCTGGTTTTTACGTGCCTGTCATCCAAAGTTTGTCAGTAAAATGGAATTAGGAAAAGGAATCCCGAGTGTTTCTTATAATTTACGCCATGGTGGATCTGTCCTGATCAATCGAAAGGATTCGAGGCAGGCCCTGACAGAGATCTCAAAACTGGGCAGGTATATTGAAGAGACCAAAAGGGCAGCGGTCATTTTCCCGGAAGGCACCCGGAGCCGCGATGGCAACCCCAAGAAATTCCAGCTGATGGGACTCCGGATACTGATGAAAACGGCACCTTCTGCCCTGGTAGTTCCCATTTCGATCAACAATTCATGGAAAATGCTGCGGTACGGGAAATTCCCCCACGGCATCGGTAGTCATTTAAAGATGCAGGTGCATGCCCCCATAGAACAAAACAGTGATCCGGAAGCACTACTGGCCAAAGTAGAAAAGAAAATCAAAGAAAACATAAGATGAGCGACGCAGAGATCGTAGAACAAACCATCGCCTTTGTAAAGGAAACCCTCATGGGAGCTGAAGGCGGGCACGACTGGTTCCATATCCGACGCGTTTTCAACAATACCTTACTGATTGCCAAGGACGAGAAAGTAGATATCCTGGTCGTTAGCCTGGGAGCCCTGCTCCATGATATTGCAGACGCAAAGTTTCACGGTGGAGACGAAAAGATCGGTCCCAGGATGGCCCGAGAATTCCTGAATTCCTTAGGGGTACCCAAAAAAACCATCGCCCACGTGGTAAAGATCATTAAACATATCTCCTTTAAAAACTCCCTCTCCAAAACCAAGAGACCATTTAACTCTCGGGAGTTGCAGGTGGTCAGGGATGCAGACCGGTTGGATGCCATAGGTGCTATAGGGATTGCCCGGGCTTTTAATTACGGCGGCTTTAAAAACCGGACCCTGTATGACCCGGATATACAGCCCAAATTAAATATGAGCAAGGAAGAGTACAAAAAATCTGAAGGACCTACCCTTAACCACTTCTACGAAAAACTATTACTGCTCAAAGATGGAATGCAGACCAAAACCGGCAAGAAAATAGCGGAAGGGCGGCATCAATTCATGCTGGATTACCTTCAGCAGTTCTACGACGAATGGAATGGTCGCCTCTAGTATTTTTTCAAATCCCTATCTTAATTTTTAACCCGCGCTGTCTCTGAATCCGGACATTGAATTTTTGTGTATCTTCAGCATTCACCAAAAATGAATGACCAGCCATGCAGCGAAGAAAATTTATAAAAAATGCAGCCGCTACTTCTGCGGCTTTTTCTATAGTTCCCAGTTATGTGCTCGGGAAAGGACACGTGCCTCCATCTGACACCCTGTACGTCGCCGCTTTTGGCGTTGGGGGACGAGGAGCCGGAGTCATGAACGGCCTTGACCGTACCGGGAAGGTGAAATATGTCGCCTTTTGTGACGTAGACCAGCGCAGGGCTGCAGATACCTATAAGAAATACCCCGATGTAAAACGCTATACTGACTTCCGCGATGTCTATGACAAACAGCTGAAGGATATTGATGCTATCATGGTGGCCACCCCGGATCATAACCATGCGAGTATCGCCCTGCCTTTTATGCGGGCTAAGAAACACGCATACGTAGAAAAACCCCTGACTCACACCATCCGCGAGGCAAGGTTGATGACCGAGGCGGCCCGGGAAAACGGGATCGTCACCCAGATGGGGAACCAGGGGGCATCCAGTGATGGCAGCCGGGAAGCACGGGAATGGATAGACAGCGGAGTTATCGGGAAGATAGAACGGGTTGATTGCTGGACCAACCGCCCGGTATGGCCACAAGGGGTGCCGGTACCTACAGAAAAACACCCCATTCCTAAAGGCTTGGACTGGGATCAGTGGTTAGGACCTGCAGAAATGCGCGATTATAACGATGCTTACCTCCCATTTAAATGGCGAGGCTGGTGGGACTTTGGAACCGGGGCTTTAGGGGATATGGGATGCCATATCATGGAAACTCCTTTCAGCGTACTAGACCTGGGTTACCCCACGGAAGCTGAAGCCAGCTGCACCACGAACTGGGTAGGTGATTTTGTCGAGGCTGATTATAACGAATCATGCCCTTCATCTTCTATTGTACGATTAAAATTCGATACGCCTAACCACGGACCTATAGGACTTAACTGGTATGACGGCGGAATTATGCCCGATCTTCCGGACGAATTAAAAGATGGGGAAACCATTGGTGATACCGGTGGAGGTACTGTCTTTTACGGATCTAAAGGGATACTGGTAACCGATGTATACTCCAGGAATGCGCGTATTCTACCTTCCAGCATGATGGACCTGCTGAATAAGCCTAAGCCTTACCTGGAACGGATAGAAGGAGACACCGACGGGCACCAGAAGAACTGGGTTGAAGGATGCCTGAACGGAACTGCTACTTCATCGGATTTCAAGAAGGCGGGACCACTGACAGAGGCCGTACTGATGGGGAACCTGGCGATTAAAGCTTTCCAGCATAAAGAGCTGAAGCCCGGCAAGAAATTAGGGGATTGGGATCCTTTCAATTACCCGGGTAGGATGAAATTAAAGTGGGACGGTGAAAACATGAGAGTCACCAATTATGACAAAGCCAACGATTGGGTTCGTGGTGAATATCGAAAGGGCTGGGAACTCAGTTAAGTCGACTTACAACTTCCACGCTATATCAAGGGCGGTTCAGAATAAACTGAGCTGCCCTTTTTTATACTGCTGATGCAGGCTGTTGTCTAAGGGAGGAAAAGACCGGTCATGGAAATACTGCTTTTTAGCCAGTTTTACCATGTCGTGAATTTGTTTGGCCAGGATGCCATCTCCTTTATTTCGTAGTCCGAACCTACTGTCGTTTAAGCTTCCCCCGTGACATTCAGCTATCTGGTGCAATACTTTATCCGCCTTGTCAGGCATGGCCTTCCTGATCCAGTCTGTAAAGATCTGTCCTATGGCCCCGTTTAAGCGAACCACCGTAAATGAGAAAGACCTGGCACCGTGATCGGCAACAGCCTTGGCCATGGGCAGAACCTCATGGCTGTTGATACCCGGGATGATTGGGGCCAACATGGCATTAACCGGGATATTATTATCGGATAGTTCTTGTATTGCCTGTAGTCGCTTGGCTATGGTAGCTGTCCTGGGCTCCAGGATCCGCCTGGTCTTTTCAGACAGCGAAGTAACAGAGATGTTGACCCCTAGCAGGTTGTGTGCCGCTAATTCTTTCAGCAAGTCCAGGTCTTGCAATATCCTGGAATTCTTTGTGATGATCCCGACAGGATGCCGGTATTTCAGGAATATTTCGAGACATGCCCTGGTAAGCCTGAATTTTTCTTCTGCCGGTTGGTAGCAGTCCGTATTCCCCGACAGCACTATAGTTTCCGCTTTCCAATTCTTAGACCGCAGCTTCTCCTCCAACAAGGCCGGGGCATTTTCCTTGACCAGGATGCGGGTCTCAAAATCCAGGCCGGCACTATAGCCCCAGTATTCGTGCGAATTCCGGGCATAGCAATAAATACAGCCATGCTCACATCCCTGGTAGGGATTCAGGGACCAATTCATCCCAACATCCGGACTGGTGACCTTATTCACAATAGTTTTGGGAAAAATCGGCAGGTATTGTGTCTTCCCGGGGCTCAGGTCCTCGCCTTCTGCACGCATGTATTCCAGGAAATCATCCCTGGTCTCATAGCGATGCTGATGGAATTTGTTATCAGGATTCTGCTGGGCGCCACGGCCTTTGTGAAAGCTGTCTGGGTTCATTTATTGGATTTATTCCAAAATTATGGATTATTTCCAATTTACTGCATTTGTTCGTGTTAATTCTGGGCTTTGAGAGTTTACCTCCCTTTAGGTGGATAGGATGGGACAAAGGTACATAGGGACAGAGGTACATAGGCACATAG
>JABDLH010000283.1 GCA_013003145.1 Flavobacteriaceae bacterium
ACCGAATATCAGCGTCTATACCCCACCCCCGGTAGCCCTAGTTGCTAATAATCGTCCCCTGTTTCCTTTGGGAATCGTGTTGCCCATAACATCCTTAAAAGCGACAGAAGATACCCCGCTGGCAATACTGTAAAACAGTAACAAGCTAACTACAGCGATCCCCAGGGCAGTTCCCTGCAGCCCGTAAAATGCCACCCCCATCAAGGCTACGAAAACAGCCTGGGCGATTGCCGGTAAACCCCAGAAATACTTACGAATAGGAAAGGCTCTAATTTTACCTGACACAAACAATTGCGGCAAGAGGCTTCCCAGGTTTTTAAGGGGTACCAGCATACCGGAAAAACCGAGTCCGGCGTCGAACATAGAGAGCATCCAGGGCAGCGTGACTCCCGGGCTTACCAGTTGTTCTGCCAATTTGGAACAGAAACCACTCAGTGCGTTCTTATAAAAGTTTCCGGGGACATTGGTGCAATTATCTTCGCTGATCGCCTTACAGGAGCGCTCTTCATCCTCTTCAGTGATCCAGCGGTAAATGTCATCTTCTTTCATCTTAAGGGTGCTGGCTTGCCGTGGAATGCTCTGAATAATAAAGCGTTTTGATGATACCATCAGATAGTCCGACCTTAGGCACATGTATCTTCTTGCTACCACTCCATTTAGCCGCCAGTAAAAAGATTCTCGTAGCCGGAATGATGACATCTGCCCGGTCCGGGTTCAACCCCAGCTCTATGATGCGATCTTCATAGCTCATGGATTGCAGGTATTGATATTGCGAATGCAGCCATATGTAAGACAGGGGTACTCCCACCTTACGACCACTCATTTTATGCAGTTTATTGATGTTGCCCCCGGAACCGATGATCTGTACGTTCTGTAAAGGTGTCACGTGTTTCCGAATCCATTTTTTTATCTCTTCCCAATGAGATTCCTCTATCATACCGTTAAGCAGCCGCACCGTCCCCACCTTAAAAGAACGCGACACTTTAGGGGTGGTACCGCTCAGCAATGTAAATTCTGTACTGCCACCCCCAACATCGATATAAAGATATGCCTGGTCTTCTTGCAGAAGCTGCCGTAAGTCAGTATTGGCGATTATGGAGGCTTCTTTCTTCCCATCGATGATCTCTACCGCTACGCCGGTTTCTTCCTGGATACGCCTGATGATCTTTTTTCCATTCCTGGCCTCGCGCATGGCCGAGGTAGCACAGGCCATATATTTTTCCACCCCCATCACAGCCATCAGGTGCTTAAACGCCTGCATAGAATTGATAAGCCTCTCGATATTCCTGGCTGATATTTCCCCAAGGGTGAAGGTGTCTTCCCCTAACCTCACCGGGACCCTGATCAGTGAACTTTTCCTGAACTGGGTTTCCTTATCGTCCTGTTCAATCACGTTGTGCACCAGGAGCCGGATAGCGTTGGAACCAATGTCGATAGCAGCAAATTTCCGAATTTTCAATTCAAAGGGTTTTAGGAGTCAAGTTTATCCAGGTAATAGTCATACATAGCAAACTGGGAACGTACGGACGGAAGATGGTTTTCCCTGTACGTATTATCCTGTGTTGCGTTGAATACCCTTGCTTTAACATTATCGCTCCAGGAGATCTCAAAGGTATCTATGAGTTCTTGTTTAATATCTTCATCGTGTATGGGCACACCTACTTCTACCCGGTTGTCCAGGTTCCTGGTCATCCAGTCAGCCGAAGAGATAAATACCTGTGGATCACCATCATTTCCGAATATGAATAACCTGGGGTGTTCCAGGAATTTATCCACTATACTGATAGCTTCGATATTCTCACTCATACCTTTTATTCCCGGAATCAGGCAGCAGATCCCCCTAATTATCAGTTGAATCTTTACTCCTGCCCTGCTGGCCTCGTATAATTTATCTACCATCTGGTACGATGTAAAGGAGTTCATCTTGATCTTGATATAAGCTTCCTTCCCGGCCTTGGCATTGGCGATCTCTTTCCGGATAAAGCGCTCAAAATTCCGGCGTGTATAATGAGGAGACACAATAAGGTGTTTATACTTATGGATCTTATACGTAGTTTCGAAGAAATCAAATACTTTGCTCAGCTCTTTCAGGATGGGCTCATTAGCCGTGAACAAGGTATAATCCGTATAGATGCGTGCTGTAGATTCGTTAAAGTTTCCTGTACTGATAAACCCGTAGTGTTTCAGGTGCTTACCCTCTAATCGTTCGATCAGGCAAATCTTACTGTGTACTTTAAGACCCGGTACCCCGAAGATTAATTTCACCCCTTCTGCCTGTAATTGTTCGGCATATTTAATATTGGCCTGTTCATCAAAACGGGCCTGCAATTCTATTTGTACGGTGACCTGTTTTCCGTTCTTTACCGCATTGATCAGGGAAGCAGTAACCTGCGAATTATCAGCCAGGCGGTAAACAGTGATCTTTATGTTCTTTACCAGTGGGTCCAGGGCAGCTTCGCGCAAGAATTTGATCACATAGGAAAAGGTGTGGTAAGGTGCGTATTGCAAAAAATCCTTCTTCGCAATATCCTCTAACAAGCTTCCTTCCAGGCTAAGCCCTTTAACCGGCAGTGGCCGTATCTTGGGATAGAGCAGGTCTTCCCGCCCCAGGCTGGGGAAGCCCATATAATCACGCCTGTTATGATACCGGCCCCCGGGGATAAGGCTATCCGTCTCTTCAATGCCCATTTTCTTGATCAGGAAATCAAAGGTGTCCTCGGCTATGCTCTTATCATAGACAAACCTCACCGGGTCCCCTATCTTCCTGTGCTCTACACTGGAAGATATCTTTTCAATAAAGCTCTTACTCAGATCGTTGTCAATATCCAGTTCGGCATCCCTGGTGATCTTGATCATATGGGCAGAGATCGATTTATAATCAAACATGGTAAAGATGCCATCCATACAATAGCGGATCACATCATCGAGCATGATGATATAATTCTTATCCCCGTCTTTTGGGAGCACAATAAACCGGTCTATTCCCTTGGGAATCTCGATCAGGGCGTATCGCTTTTCTTTTTTCCCCTTTACCTTCGGGGTTTTATCCCCGCTCTTCAGGACCATTTTAACTGCCAGGTAGGCGGCGGTATCCTTAAGCATGGGAAACTGTGCAAGATCGTTCAGGATTATAGTCATCAGCTGAGGACTGATGCTCTGCATAAAGTAATTACGTACAAAGGCCTCCTGCTTTCCGTTGATCTCGGTCTCGTTGATCAGGAATATGTTTTCGCCTTCCAGCTCTAGCTCGATGTCCTTGAGAATTTCAAGGCTCCTGCTCTGCTGCCTGATCACGATCTGGGTAATCTGCTCTAACAGGTCTTTGGCTTTTGCGCCTCCCAATTCACTTTTTCCTGATTTCCCCGATTCGGCTATCCGTTTTACGGTGGCATAACGCACCTTAAAGAATTCATCCAGATTATTGGAGAATATACCGAGGAATCGTAAACGTTCTATCATCGGAACATTTTGATCCGCACATTCCTGTAATACCCTTTCATTAAATCGCAGCCAGCTTATTTCCCTGTTAATGTATTGGTTTTTGCTTTTCTGCATTATTTAAGATGTTTTGGGAAGATGGTACGTACGGTTTTACCCTGTTTAGCAGATTTCCAAAAATCGATATCGAACTGAATCTGAACAAGGCCGGTAGTAGGGACATTATCTATGGTTTCGCTTCCCCATTGGTTCACCACGTTGGTAAAGGCGTAGTTATGCCCAAAGATCATAACAGTATCCAAAGAGTCATCCAGGTTCTGCACAAACTCCATCACCCCTTCTCCTGAAAACTCGTACAGTTCTTCACTAAGCCTGAATTTTTCCAGGTCGTATTTTAGTTTTCGCAGGAAGATAGTACAGGTGTGCAGCGCACGGTTAGCGGGGCTGGAATAGATAGCATCCGGTGTTATCCCAAGGCTTTTAAAATTCCCTGACACCAGCAACCCATCATTGATCCCACGCTCCTTTAAAGGCCGGTCCTTGTCATTAACGTCGTAATTCCAGGCCGATTTCCCATGACGTACAAATATTATATTTTTCATTTCTAATTCTTTTAGTTGTTGGCTAAGTCTTTGGTTAACCTTTATTTTCAGGGAGACAAACGTACCCGTTCCCATTCGCTGCCCTGCTTGGAAGTATACAGCAGCCTGTCGTGCAGGCGATTTGGCCGGCCCTGCCAGAACTCGATACTCTCAGGGACTACCCGGTATCCGCCCCAGTATTCAGGCCTTTTAACTTCTTCTTCATTCATACTTTGTTCCAGCTTATGGAGACTTTCTTCCAAGGCTTCCCTGGAACTGATTGTACTGCTCTGCGCAGATACAATAGCGCCTAAACGGCTACCGTATGGCCTGCTGTTAAAATAGGCATCAGAATCGGAAGAATCAACCCTTGAAGCAATTCCTTTAATAATCACCTGTCTTTCCATGGTGGGCCAGAAAAATGATATGCCTACCTTGGGATCAGCGGCGATGGCCATCCCCTTCTCGCTGTTATAATTGGTGTAGAAAACAAATCCCTTATCAGAAAATTCTTTGAGCAGCACTACCCTTCCCTTTGGAAAGCCATCAACACCCTTGGTTACAAGGGTCATGGTATTGAGCTCATCTACGGTTCCCGATTCTTCCAGTTCCGTAAACCATCGTTTAAATAATATAAAAGGATCCATGCCGGCAGTTTCCTCTGCCAGGGCACTTTTTTCGTATGATTTTCTGTAAGACCTGAGATCTTTTGCCATGCACAAATTTTAGAAAAACAAGATAAGCAAAGTTGAGAAAACAAAGGGAATCTGCGGTGGGTTCAGCTTTAATATTTTATGTACATCCGCAGGGAGACCGGGAAGGAAATATAAATAATTGCCCTGTCAGAATTCGAAGGATTTTCCATCGTCTGCAAGCAGCACTTCAGGAAACACCGCCTGGGCTTCCAAGCGGAATTTTTCCAGGTCGCGATACCGCGTAGAATAATGTCCAAGGATCAAATGCCCCACCCCTGCTTCCGCAGCAATTTCCGCTGCCTCTGCCGCCGTGGAGTGCCCGGTTTTACGAGCCAGGTGAATTTCTGTTCGCAAGAAGGTAGCTTCGTGGTATAAGACCTGTACATCGCGTATCTGGGGTACTATACGAGGGTTAAAAGCGGTATCGCTGCAGTAGGCATAACTTTTTGGTGGGGGTGGATCCATGGTGAGGTTCCGGTTGTTGATCAGCCTTCCGTCGGGTAGCTCGTAATCATTGCCCTGTTTTACTAACTGGAAATATTCCTTGGGCACCTTGTACTTTCTTGCGGCATCTATATCCAGTTTACGGGGCGATGGTTTCTCCCGGAAAAGAAATCCATTCGTATAGATGCGATGATCCAAGGGGATAGTCTCTACAGTCACCAAATCATCCTCAAATAAGGATACCGGGTGTTTATCCACCAGCTCGTGAAAGATCAGGGGATAATTGGTCCAGGAGTTTCCCAGCTTCAGCAAAAGTGTGATGGCTTCCTTGATCCCTTTAGGGCCATATATATGTAAAGGGTTTTGACGGCCTAATAATCGAAAAGAGGCCACCAGGCCCGGAAGTCCAAAGAAATGGTCCCCGTGCAAATGAGATATAAAAATATGGTTGATCCTGGAGAAACGGATCTTCTGTCTTCGCAATTCTACCTGGGTCCCCTCCCCGCAATCGATAAGAAAAAGATGGTTCTTAATTTCGAGCACCTGGGAAGTGGGATTCGTAAGGGTTCGAGGTGTAGCGGCATAACAGCCCAGGATATGTAGTTTCATAAATATGTCCTTTGAAGACAGGAGCTCGCAGGCCCGTTACAGGTCCAGGTCCCTTTCTATCTCGTCCATCTCGATCAGATCACTGGCCTCACCCAGGGTAGGCACTACAACGAGTTCATCAGGTATATCATCAAAGGTCACTTCTTCGGTCACGATGACAAAAGATTTGCCGCCTTCCCTGTGTTTGTCTGACAACTCCATAAAAAGCGGAAGATCCTCAGCGGTGAGACGTGAAAAAGAAGTGAGGTTAACAATGATATTATCGTTCTTGATCTTCTCGTAACCCTCCTTGAGGTTTTCCAAAAATTTCTGCAGGGAAACATTTTCCTGGAACACTATGGCCGTATGGCCGTCTTTATCAAAGATCATAGTTCTTATTTTATTTTGGATGCTAATAAATAGATCACAGCCATGCGGATGGCAACACCGTTCTCTACCTGGTTCAGGATTATGGATTGTTTGGAATCTGCAACATCACTGGTAATCTCCACCCCGCGATTAATAGGCCCGGGATGCATAACTACGATCTCTTTGTCCAAACTGTCCAGTATTTTCTTATTCAGCCCGTATTGCTGGGTGTACTCACGGGTAGTGGGGAAGTAACTTATTTCCATCCGTTCGTTCTGGATCCGGAGCATATTGGCCACGTCGCACCAGTTCAGCGCTTTAAGCAGGTTGTTCTCTACCTCAACACCTAAGGTCTCGATATGCTTAGGGATCAGCGTATGGGGCCCACAGACCTTTACTTCCGCGCCTTGTAATTTGAGGGCAAATATGTTGGAGAGCGCCACCCTGGAATGAAGGATATCCCCGACGATCACTACTTTTTTCCCCGCTACATCGCCTAATTTTTCACGGATAGAATAGGAGTCGAGCAAAGCCTGGGTCGGATGCTCATGGGCCCCGTCTCCTGCATTGACTATGGAGGCATTGACATGCTTAGAAAGAAAGATTCCAGCACCGGGATTAGGATGTCTCATCACCACCATGTCCACTTTCATAGAAAGGATATTGTTGACGGTATCGATCAGGGTCTCCCCCTTTTTTACAGAGGACTGCCCTGCCGAAAAATTGATCACATCAGCAGATAATCGCTTTTCAGCAAGTTCAAAAGACAATTTGGTACGGGTACTGTTCTCAAAAAAGATATTGGCTATGGTGATGTCCCTGAGCGAGGGAACCTTTTTGATGGAACGGTTGATTACTTCCTTGAAATGATCGGCAGTCTCAAAGATCAGGTCAATATCTGCTTCATTAAGATATTTGATTCCCAACAAGTGTTTTACACTTAACTCTGCCATGCTTTATTTATTTACCAGGTAGATAGTATCTTCCCCTTCATTTTCTATCCAGTGTACTTTCACCTTCTCTTCGTTAATAGCATCAACCTGCCGCCCCCTGTAATTGGGCTGTATCGGTAAATGCCTGCTGAATCTCCTGTCTATGAGAACCAACAGTTCAATCTCGGCGGGTCTGCCAAAGGATTGTATCGCCGTGAGCGCGGCACGAATACTTCGGCCGGTATATAAGACGTCATCTATGAGTACCACCTTTTTGTTCTCGACCAGGAAATCCATGTTCGTGCTGCTGGCTTCCAGGGGCTTATCACTCCGCCGGAAGTCGTCCCGGTAAAAGGTGATATCCAGGAAACCCAGGTCTATCTTTTTGACCCCGTATTCTTCTATCAGTATCTTCTTTAACCGATCGGCAAGGAAAATACCCCGGGGTTGCATCCCGATGAGTGCGGTGTCTTTAAAATCCGTGTGATTCTCTAATAATTGACAAGCCAGTCTGTGCAGTATGATGTTGATCTCTTTGGAAGAAAGCAAAACTTTTTGGCTCATAGGTGGGTTGATCCTGCGCTTATGTGAACAAAAGTAGCGAATTCTGACTAATAATAAGTGAGCTGCAGCAGAGAATAATTAGCCGGGTAACGGCTCCGTCTAATGTGCTTAAAAACAAAGACCCCGGCAATGTTGCCGGGGTCTGCTTTCTCACCTGATGGTGAAAATCAATATGGGAATGGAAACTATTTTTTCTTACCAGCTTCCATTTTATCCTTCAACGCTTGCAATTGCTCATTGGCATCTCCAAGTGTTGGCTTGGATTCTTCTGCCTGAGAAGCAGCCTTTTTCTTGGCAGCTTTTACATTGCGTTGCTCTTCTTCTTTAAAGATAGCGGTGTGACTAGCCACGACCCTCTTGAATTCTTTATTGAACTCGATGATCTTGAATTCGGCTTCTTCACCTTTACCTAGTTTCTTCCCGTCTTCTTTCTCAAGATGACGCTGAGGAACAAAAGCAGTGATGTCTTCATTGAATTCAATGATAGCACCTTTGTCTACGATCTCAGAGATAGAAGCGGTGTGTACTGTATCCAGTCCGTACTGCTCTTCGTATTTATCCCAAGGATTCTCTGTAGTCTGCTTGTGACCTAGGCTAAGCTTGCGACCATCAACATCCAGTTCCAGAACTTCTACCTCAAGAGTATCTCCTACGGTAACGAATTCTGATGGGTGCTTGATCTTCTTAGTCCAGGATAGGTCAGAGATGTAGATCAATCCGTCAATACCTTCTTCCAGCTCTACGAACACACCAAAATTGGTGAAGTTCCTCACAATTCCTTTGTGCTTAGAACCTACAGGGTACTTAGTAGTGATGTCTGTCCATGGATCCGGTGAAAGTTGCTTGATACCCAGTGACATTTTGCGATCTTCGCGGTCCAGGGTAAGTACAACAGCTTCCAGCTCATCTCCAACTTTCACGAAATCCTGTGCAGAACGCAGGTGCGTAGACCAGGACATTTCAGAAACGTGGATCAAACCTTCAACTCCTTCGGCCACTTCAAGGAATGCACCGTAATCTGCGATCACAACTACTTTTCCTTTAACCTTATCACCAACTTTGATCTCGTCACCTAGTGCATCCCATGGGTGCTTCTCTAGCTGCTTTAATCCAAGTTGAATTCTGGATTTGTTATCATCGAAGTCAAGAATAACTACGTTCAGCTTCTGATCCAGTTCAACAACCTCGTTCGGGTGGTTGATACGGCTCCATGAAAGGTCTGTAATGTGAACCAGTCCGTCCACGCCACCAAGGTCGATGAACACACCGTACGAAGTGATATTCTTAACAACACCTTCAAGAACCTGCCCTTTCTCAAGCTGGCTGATGATTTCTTTCTTCTGCTCTTCGATATCCGCCTCGATCAGCGCTTTGTGAGATACAACTACGTTCTTGAATTCGTGGTTGATCTTCACCACTTTGAATTCCATAGTCTTTCCTACGTACTGGTCGTAATCACGGATCGGCTTAACGTCTATCTGAGAACCTGGAAGGAAGGCTTCGATACCGAATACGTCCACGATCATACCTCCTTTAGTCCTGCACTTAACGTAACCGTTAACTACTTCTTCTTTATCGTGTGCCTCGTTCACGCGCTCCCAAGCCTTAATGGTCCTGGCTTTACGGTGAGATAGCACCAATTGTCCGCTTTTATCTTCACGGATGTCGATAAGTACTTCTACTTTATCACCCACTTTAAGATCAGGATTGTACCTGAACTCGTTCAGTGAGATAACACCTTCAGACTTCGCGTTAATGTCGATGATTGCTTCACGGTCTGTAAGGTAAGTTACCGTTCCTTCAACAACCTCTTCATCTGCAGTGTCTACGAAGTTCTCGGCAACAAGCTTTTCAAACTCCTCCAGTTTGGACTCGTCTACACGCTCAATTCCCTCTTCGTACTTGTCCCAATCAAAATTTTCAAGAAATTCTTTCTGATCCTTCTGGGAAGTCGGTTTTTGTGTTTCTTGCTCTGCTCCGGCAGTTTCATCTACCGTCGCTGTGTTTTTTTCTTCAGCCATTTGCTGATTTAAATTTGTATCCTACGCTGTTACAAGAGCTAAGCAATAAACGCAGAAGTTATTTTTATAAGTTTTTTATAATACCCCTTTCCTCTTGATGCTTTGCTGAAAAAGGTGTGCAAAAATACAACTAAATATTTGTATTACAAACAATTTTGGACTGTTATTAAGCACATAAAACAAGGAGAATGAGTCCGATGCAGGCCCCGGAATTCGTATCTTAGACCTTATTAATCATAATTGATAGTTTCATGAGTGTAAAAGCAAAATACCAACCTGTACTTGATCTCGGAGAGCGATTAGGGATCAAAGACGGCAACGTTACTGAAGAAGGAGGAACTCTTAAAGTCAAGGGGATGGCACAGACACAGTACGAAAAAGACCTGATCTGGGATAAGATCAAGGAAATCGGGGGTGAAAGCCCATCAGACATTAAGGCCAATATTACCGTTGAAGA
Source organism: Flavobacteriaceae bacterium (assembly GCA_013003145.1). Taxonomy (GTDB): domain Bacteria; phylum Bacteroidota; class Bacteroidia; order Flavobacteriales; family Flavobacteriaceae; genus Zeaxanthinibacter. The sequence continues at coordinate 10,090 of JABDLH010000283.1, forward strand.
CGATTCTGTATATCACCGGCATGTGGTTAAGAGCGGGGAATCCCTGAGTAAAATTGCCAAGCATTATTACGGTGATGCCATGAAATACAAAGAGATATTCTCGGCCAATACCAGTATACTGAATAACCCGGATGTTATCTACCCGGACCAGGTATTGGTGATACCTAAGGTGTAGTAAATCCCTAACTATAAAATGACAAGGACGCCTCTCAGGCGTCCTTATTTATTTTCTCTATAACGCGGAGCGCATAGTTGTAAATACGCTCAAACTGCTCTTCCCTTCCCATATCGCCATTATCAAATTCGATAGCATCTTCTGCTTTCCTGAGGGGAGAGAATTCCCTGTTAGAATCTATATGGTCTCGCTCCCTGACATTCTGGAGTACTTCGTCAAAATTGACATCGTCCCCTTTATCAATCAGTTCTTTATACCTTCGGTTTGCCCGTACTTCGGGAGAGGCGGTCATAAAAACCTTGAGTTCCGCATCGGGAAAAACAACAGTACCGATATCCCGGCCATCCATTACTATCCCTTTGTCTTTTCCCATCTGCTTCTGCAGATCCACTAGTTTAAAACGCACTTCCTGCACGGCGGCAACCTGGCTGACATACCTGGAAACTTCCAGTTTTCGAATTTCGTTTTCCACGTTCTCGCCATTGAGGTAGATCTCAGCAAACCCCATTTCCGGGTTAAACTTGAATTTCAAGCGGATTTTAGGCAGCAATTTAACCAGCGCACTCATATTATTCTGTTCGCCCCCGACAAAACCGTTCCGCAGTGCAAAAAGGGTAACAGCCCTGTACATGGCCCCGGTATCTACGTAGACATATCCCAATGCCTTAGCTAATTGCTTGGCAAGGGTACTTTTACCTGTTGAAGAAAAGCCATCAATGGCAACGGTAATTTTTTTCATCGGCTAAAAATATATAGAAAAGATGGAAGGCCCGGTAAGCATTACTATTTTTCTGAACTCGAACCCATTTTTAAAGACAAAGCCCGCTGCTGAACAGCGGGCCCAATCTATTGTAGTCTTGTTACGACTAAAATTGTTTGGCGTTCTTCACCTTCTGGTCCGTGATCGCCAGGTCTATTACCTCGCTCATATCCGAAACATAATGGAAGGTCAGCCCTTTAAGATATTCTTCCTTGATCTCAAGGACGTCTTTCCGGTTCTCCTCACATAAGATGATCTCCCGGATACGGGCTCTTTTGGCCGCTAATATCTTCTCTTTGATCCCCCCTACCGGCAGTACCTTACCCCTGAGGGTAATTTCACCGGTCATGGCAATGCTCTTCTTAACTTTTTTCTGGGTGAAAAGCGAAACCAGGGAGGTGAGCATAGTAACCCCGGCGCTGGGACCATCTTTAGGTGTAGCACCCTCGGGTACGTGGATGTGAACATTGTACTTGTCAAACACGTCTGAATCAATGCCAAAACTGTCCGCATTGGATTTGATGTATTCCATGGCAATGGTCGCAGACTCTTTCATCACTTTTCCCAGGTTCCCGGTTACATTGAGGGTCCCTTTACCTTTAGAAAGTATAGCTTCAATAAACAATATATCGCCTCCTACACTGGTCCAGGCTAAACCTGTAACTACACCGGCAACTTCGTTGCTCTCATACTTATCGCGCTCAAGCCTTGCCGGCCCTAATACACTTTCTATATCCTCGTTAGTGACCTTAATGTTGTACTCCTCTTCCATGGCGATGTTCTTCGCGGCATGGCGCACCATTTTGGCAACCTGTTTTTCCAGGGCACGCACCCCGGATTCACGGGTGTACCCCTCTACGATCTTTTCTAACTGTCGTTTCCCGATCTTGAGATCCTTATCGGTAAGACCGTGTTCCTTTAGTTGCTTTGGCAAGAGGTGTCTCTTCGCAATTTCTACCTTTTCTTCTATGGTATAACCCGTCACATTAATGATCTCCATCCGGTCTCTCAGGGCCGGCTGAATGGTAGAGAGGTTATTGGCCGTGGCAATAAACATCACCTTAGACAAATCATAACCCATCTCCAGGAAATTATCATAAAAATCACTGTTCTGTTCCGGGTCCAGCACTTCCAGCATAGCCGAAGATGGATCTCCCTGGTTACTGCTGGCAAGTTTATCAATCTCATCCAGGATAAAAACCGGGTTAGAAGTACCGGCCTTCTTCAGGCTCTGTATGATCCTTCCGGGCATAGCACCAATATAGGTCTTTCGGTGCCCCCTGATCTCGGCCTCGTCCCTCAGTCCCCCAAGCGACATTCGTACGTATTCCCTGCCCAGGGCTTCTGCTACAGATTTACCCAGGGAAGTCTTCCCTACCCCGGGAGGACCATAAAGGCATAGGATGGGCGACTTCATATCGTTACGCAGTTTCAGCACCGCGAGATATTCAATGATCCTGCGCTTCACATCTTCCAGGCCATAATGATCCCGATCCAGGATCTTCTGGGCTCTTTTCAGGTCAAACTTGTCTTTAGAGAACTTGTTCCAGGGAAGATCGAGGAACAGATCCAGGTAGTTTCGCTGGATGGAATACTCCGCAACCTGTGGATTCATCCGTTGCATCTTTCCTAATTCCCGGTCAAAATGCTCCCCTACTTTCTCCGGCCATTTTTTCTTGGCCGCGCGTTCTTTCATCTCCTGGATTTCCTCGTCATAAGATACGCCTCCGAGTTCTTCCTGTATGGTCTTCATCTGCTGGTGCAGGAAATATTCCCGCTGCTGCTGGTCCATATCGCTGCGAACTTTAGACTGTATATCATTCCGCAACTCCAGTTTTTGCAACTCTACGTTCATGTGCTTCAGGGTAGCCAGGGCACGCTCCTGCAGATCATTGATCTCTAACAGCTCCTGTTTCTCCTTGACATCGAGGTTCAGGTTAGAGGATACAAAATTGATCAGGAAAGAATTACTCTGAATATTCTTTATGGCAAAAGAGGCTTCACTCGGAATATTGGGATTATCCCTGATAATCCTGATAGCCAATTCTTTTATAGAATCAATAATTGCGAGGAACTCCTGGTTGCCGGGTTCCGGGCGGATCTCGGTAGCTTCCCTGATAGTAGCCGTCATATAAGGCTTCTCTGTAAGCACCTCTGCGATCTCGAATCGCTTTTTTCCCTGTATGATCACCGTGGTATTTCCATCCGGCATCTGCAGTACTCTTAAGATACGGGCAACCGTACCCAGTGTGTTGATATCCCTTACACCAGGGTCTTCCGTCTCCTCATCCTTCTGGGAAACAACACCGATGGTTTTACTGCCATTGTTGGCATGTTTGATCAAATTAATAGACTTGTCCCTGCCCGCCGTAATAGGGATTACCACACCGGGAAATAAAACGGTGTTCCGCAAAGGAAGAATGGGTAAAGTAGAAGGTAGGACTTCATTATTCATCTCTTCTTCATCCTCTGGGGTAAGCAGGGGAATTAATTCAGAATCTTCATCCAGTCCCTGAAGCGACAAATTGTCTATATTTTTAAAATTAAAATCTCCCATATATCATTTTATCAGCCAAACTGTCATTCTGACGCGGCTTGTTAGCATTTTCTTTTTCATGGCACAGCTGTAATACGCTGTATGCAAGGTACATACTCGCACCGGGACAACTGTGCTATATTGGAAAAACAATTGTTATGCCACGAAATGAAAAATAAATCATAAAAACTGTAACAATCGCTAACTTCAGCTATCTATTGAATAAACCATCTACTTTTTGAGCCAATTAGTAATGCATACGGAAACGTTAGTACCATTATGCCTGGAAGGTGACCAGGCCGCACAAATGGAGCTGTACAGGCGCTATTATAAAGCGATGTATAACGTAGCATTACGTATTGTAAAGAAAAGTGAGGACGCTGAAGATATTATGCAGGAATCGTTTTTAAAGGCATTCACCAAGTTACACACCTTTAGAGGTGAAGTGACATTCGGAGCCTGGTTAAAACGGATCGTGATCAACAGGAGTATTCACTACTACCGGAAAAATCAAAAATCCGGTGAAATCAGACTCGACGAGGTACTGTATAAGGTCGAAGATCATGAAGGTTATGTCCCCGAGCATGAGGAATCAGAACTGAAGGCTCAAAAGGTGCTGGCCGCCATGCAAGGGTTAAAAGACAATTACCGGATTTCTTTGACCTTACACCTCATAGAGGGTTATGATTACGAAGAGATCTGCGGTATAATGGATATTAGTTATGCCAATTGCAGGACTACCATTTCCAGGGCCAAGGAAAGCCTGAGAAAAAAATTATTAAAGCTGAACTGATGAACGAAGAAAGAAATTTAGAGGAGCTCTTTAAATCCCTGCAAGGCAAATTTGATACGGAATTGCCCCAGAGAGGGCACGAGGAACGCTTTATGGCTAAACTTAAGGCCGCGCAAAAGCCCAAAGGATCAGGGCTATCCCTGTTCAGCCTATGGCAGCCTTATGCTGCGGCAGCCGCCCTGCTCCTTTTCCTTACCCTGGGTTACCTGTCATTTTACCCCCAAACTGACATGCAAGACCAGGTGGCCCGGATCTCACCGGAGATCTCGCAGACCAACCTCTATTTCACCGGCCTGATAGAGGAACAGGTAAAGATCTTACGAGCAGAGGATTCTCCACTGACCAACAAGGTTCTTGAAGACGCCCTTAACCAATTAAAAATCCTGGAAGATGATTACGCGAGGATGGAAAATGATTTATTGAACGGGGGAAATAGCAAACTGATCCTCAGTGCGATGATCACAAATTTCCAGACGCGGATAGATTTGCTTAAAGAAGTACAAGAACAAATTGAAATGATCAAAAACTTTAATACGGAAGAAAATGAAAACATTAGTATTTAACCTGGTAATTATTATGAGTATGTTGTCTGCGGGCAACCTACTGGCCAATGACCATGAGCTCAAAGGCAAGTATACCAAGGAAAAGACCATAAAAAAAGACTTTAATGTATCTGCCAGCGGTTTATTAAAAGTGGATAACAGCTACGGTAACCTCGTGCTTACTTCCTGGAACGAAGACAGGATTGAGATAGAGGTCCACATTAAAACCAATGGTGATAACGAGGAGAAAGTAAAGGAGAAACTCGATGAGATCTCTGTCGAATTTGAACAATCCGGTGACATGGTCAGTGCCGAGACCTATTTCAATAAAGGAAAAAAATCGGGATGGAACTGGAATTGGGGTGGCAATAAGAACGTGAGCATGCAGGTAAATTACACCATTAAATTGCCGGTCAAGCACAACGTCAACCTCAGTAATGACTACGGGGGTATCACCCTGGACCGTATAGACGGGCACGCAAAGATCAGCTGTGATTACGGCAGGTTAGATCTCGGAGAGCTCAGGGGACGAAAGAACCAATTGTCTTTTGATTACACTTCTAAGTCGACCATCGGATATATCAACAGCGGGACGATTTCCGCAGATTACTCCGGTTTCAGCATCGAGAAAGCTGGTGACCTCTCCATTAATGCAGATTATACCAATGCATCGATAGGAAGTATGGAAAACCTGGAATACAGCTGTGATTACGGGCATATGGACGTAAAGGAAATGAAGAACGTTAAAG
>JABDLH010000032.1 GCA_013003145.1 Flavobacteriaceae bacterium
GCCTTACTTTGAAACCGATACGGTACACGTTAAACAGATGATCACTTTTGAGCAGATCTCGGAGCTGGTCGGGGTGAGCGAGGATGACCTGAAAACCCTGAACCCTTCCTATAAACTGAACATCATCCCTAAGATTGAAGGAAAGACCCATGTGCTTCGACTGCCCAAATGGGCCGTTGGCAAATTCGTCAATAACGAACCTGCGATTTACGCCCATGTGGAAAAGGAATTGGCCGAACGTGAAAAACCCATACCCCAACTGGTTCAAGCCGAAGAGCGGATCAGGTATAAGGTGCGCAGCGGGGATTACCTGGGGAAGATCGCAGAGCGATACGGGGTCGGTGTTAGCCAGATCAAACGATGGAACGGCCTTCGGAGCAATAACATCAGGGTAGGCCAGAGACTTACTATATTCGCCAGGAACCCGGTAACTACAACAACACAGCGTTCTTCTGGCAATTCCGGTTCATCCGGAAGCGCGAAGACCCACGTAGTACAAAAAGGGGATTCGCTCTGGACCATATCGCAGAAATATCCTGGCATAACAATTGATAACCTAAAGAAATGGAACGGGTTGCGGAATAATAACCTGATTCCCGGTACCCGACTTAAATTATGCGAATGCTCTTCTTAAACACAAAACGAAAATGAAATACCTGGGAACATTATTGGCTTTACTTTTTTTATTCACCGCCTGCGAAGAAAAGGAGAAGAAAAAATACAAACCGGAATCCCTGGGTTCCATCAATAACCTTTCTGTGGTGATGGAGAATCAATTATGGGAAAGTGCTGTAGGAGACAGTGTTCGCGCAATTTTTGCCGCACCGGCTGTAGGGCTGACCTGGGAAGAGCCCCTCTTTAACATAGAGCATATGCCACAGCGCGTATTCACAGGGACTACCAGGCACAGGCGTTCCGTTCTGTTTGTCAGTATAGATAGTGTGAGTGTCGCTCATTTTAAAAAAGATGTATACGCCAGGCCTCAGATCGTGGCTGTAGTAAAAGCACCGAGTAAAGACCAGCTCATCGAAAACCTGAAAAAGGAAGCTGAACCCATGATCGCTGCCTTTAAACAACAGGAAATTGAGGAAACCCAAAGCAGGTTCAGGCGTTCCCTGAACAAAGGGACCGTATTAAGCGATAAATTCGGATTAAGCCTCGATCTGCCCCTTATCTATAAAGTAGGCAAGGAAGAGGAGAATTTTGTATGGATAGATCGCGAAATTCAGAAAGGGACCATGAATATCCTCGCTTACACCATGCCGGCAGATTATTTTGACAATGATACCACCCTGGTGAAGGATATCGTGAAAATGCGCGATTCCATTGGCAAGAAATTTGTGCCGGGACCGGATATCCCCGGGAAAACAACTTACCTCTCTACGGAAAAGGCTTTTGCTCCCCATGTTTATTCCACCCAGGTGGCCGGGATGGACGCTCTTGAGGTCAGGGGAATCTGGGAGATCCAAAATTACCCCATGGCAGGTCCTTTCTTAACCTATATCATAGATGACCCGGCTAATAACCGCAAGGTGGTACTGGAAGGGTTTACCTTTGCGCCATCAACCAATAAGAGGGATTATATGTTCGAATTGGAGGCGATTCTGAAGACGCTGGAATTCAAGGAAGCCAAACCGGAAACTGCTATGTAGAACAAGATGGTTAAATAAGCCATTTTAAGCCGGCTGAATGACTTAGTGACCCTGTTGTATAAAAAACATAAAACGCCTCTCTGGGGGCGTTTTTTTATGCTTCTGCTGGGCTTAAAAAGCATAACCGGTCATTAAGCGATATATAAAAGCGTACAGCACAATAGCGAACAACATAAAACAGAACCAGGAGAATAACCTGAAGTAATTTCGCACCAGGAAATTACCGATATCCCTGAAGGCGTTCAGGTAAAGCTCTCTAATAATCGCAAACTGCTTCATGGAGGGTAACCGGTATGAGTATATATAACTCTAAATGAAACGGTTAAAGTATCCCGAACGCTTTAATTTGTTGTAAAACAAGGGGTTAAAGTGGTAAAAGTGTATTCCCGGCCTCGCCGCAGTGTGCCAAAGCCATATAGGAAACGAAAAAACCGTCCAAATTTCTTTGCACGGCTTAGGTTGGTTAAGGATTTAATCTATGTTGGTTTACATTTAATTCTTACATATCCACGATGATAAATTCGGATCTCCTGTTCAGCTGGTGCTGCTGACTGCTGCATCGCACACTGCCATCACAATTGTTCAGCAGTCGGTTTTCACCATAGCCTATCGCACTCTCTATACGCTTAGGATCAATTCCCTGGGAAACCAGGTAATCCCGGGTAGATTTAGCTCTTTTGTCAGACAGGTAGGTATTGTAAACTTTAGGACCCCGCGAATCCGTATGGGATTCGATCTTTATCACCATACTGGGGTATTCATTGAGGATGGCGACCAGTTTATCCAGTTCTTCTGACGCATCCTGCCGTATATTGAACTTGTCAAAATCAAAATAGATCATATCCATTTTAATTTTACGGATCCCGTCTTCAACTGCGATCAGCTCTTCCAGCTTTTTCAGCTCCACAGTAGTATCAATTCTTTCATTATCCAGGGTATTGACCACCGAGTTACTTTCAAAATAACTCTCTTTACTGACCTTTATGGAATACTTGGTATTCCCATCCAGTTCTTCAAAGACAAAAGATCCATCGGCTTCGGTGACCACCTCCTTCAGCGTCCTGTTATTTTCGTCCAGGAGGGTTACCAGCGCTTCGGGAACCACTTCTCCATTGACGATCTCTGTTACGATACCGGCAATGGCATTCTCGTTGACCTCTTCCGGGATCAGCTTCTTAAAAGAATAAATATCATCATCTCCTTTCCCTCCACTCCTGTTAGAGGCAAAAAAACCTTTCTGCGTCTCCTCATCAATGATAAAAGAGAAATCATCTTTGTTACTGTTTACAGGACGGCCCATATTCCTGACTTCCAGGAAGCCATCTTCCTGGTTAAAGGCTACTTCAAAAATGTCGAGTCCGCCCAGGCCAACATGTCCGTCTGAAGAAAAATAGAGTTTGTCATTATTGATAAAAGGGAACATCTCTTTCCGGTCTGTATTGATTTCCGGCCCGAGGTTCCTGGGATCTGAAAAACTGCCGTCTTCCCGTACGTCCACAACAAAGATATCGGTGGCGCCGATGGTACCGGGCATATCAGAGACAAAGTACATCTGTTTCCCGTCCGGGCTTAAGGCGGGGTGACCGGTAGAATAATCATCACTTGTAAATGATAATGGTTCCGCTTCCGTCCATCCTTTCTCAGTTTTAACCGATCGGTATATTTTTAGGTGGTTTACCCCGTGTTTATCCCTCTTCAGTTTTTTCCCGTAGTTATTCCTGGTAAAATAAATGGTTTTCTGATCAGGGGAGAAGGTTACAGAGGCTTCGTGGTATTTGGTATTTACGGTCTTGTCAAATTTAACCGCATCCCTTACTTCCTGGCTTTCTTCATTCATTTTCGCCACGTACAGGTCCAGGTAGGGCTGGTTATTCCATTTGTATCTCCGAGTGCTGAAAAAAGAAGAATCTGCCGCGGATGCAAAAAGTAGCTGGTCTTCCCCGTATCTCATCGGGCTGAAATCAGAATATTTGGAATTGATGTCCAGGTTCTTGACCTCCATCAGGCTTTCACTGTTCAGGATGTTGTCTAAAACCACTTCACCCCGGGTCTCCCGGCGGATGTTACCGTTGCGGTTCTGATCTTGTTTCTCGAGTTCCTTATTGTAAAGACGCATCAGGCGCTTTGCCCGGCTGTATTTACCGGTACCTTTCAGCGAATGGGCGTATTTAAAGATATTATCGGTGCTCATTTCTTTCTTGTACTTGTCGTACAACATATCATACCAGTAATAGGCCCGTTCCATATTGGTATTGTAGTAATGAGCGTCTCCTACTCGCTCTATGGTTTTGAAAGAATGCTTTTCACTATCCTCCAATGCCAGTTCATACAGCTCTGCCGCCTCTGCATACCACATTTTATTAAAGTACTGGTCAGCTTTCATGAGGAGTTTAGAGGTAGGACTATCGTCATATGCCGAAGGGCTACTAGCCTTCATATAAGACTCTTTAACGGTGGTCGGCGTATTGAGATCACGTTCTTTTACCTGGGCTATTTTCTTTTTCAGTGCTGTATTGGGAACCTGAACCTCTTGTAATTCGCGCTTAAGTGCCATCTGTTCGGTTTCCACCGCCGCTTTAACCAAAGATTCACGATCCTGAACCGGGTTGGCCATTTGTAGTATCCAAGTGGTGGAACCATAGCGGTTATTCAGTTTGGAATTGCAGGCTTCTATTGCATCCTGCCAGCGAGCATTATGTTGTAAGAACACGTAGTGCATCTTATTGGAAGGATTGAAGATGAAATCGGCATCAAACCCTTTTTTATTCAAATTCCGCACTGACTTCCTGGCATTGGAACGCTCTCCAAAAACTCCGGCAACAATGTAATATCCATTGTTGTATTCGGGTAGGTGGTCAAATTTCCGGGTAAGGATCTTATACCTCTTAGCTTCATTGATGAAATCTTCGTTATCCCTTTCATCCCCATTGGTTCTGCCCGGGCGGGCATCACGTGAAGCATATGAAACTGACGCTATTCCGTTATTCGCTTCCATGGAGGAATTGACCGGAGTCTGTGCAAAACCGGGTTGCACCAGCAGCAGTGCGGTGAGGGCCAGGATAAAAGTGATGCTTATCTTCATTGCTATATTATCGGGGAAAAATGTTGTTGGCATTTACATAAATGTGTACCCAGGAATGCGGAGTATACTTTTTGTACCCACTCCTTAGGTAACGCTGAAATTAGGAATAACCCCAAGCCTGGATTATTTTTTGTTGTGAAACAGGGCTATTTTGTCGTGTAAGCCGTTTTTATGTGGTTGATCGATGAATTACATGAATCAATTTAGGTTGTTAAAGCAAAGAATTCGACTTCTTGTTCACTGGGAGATCCCAATTGAATTTTAGAAGAAACGAGGTGATTTTAAAATGGTATTTTTCGATACCAATTGGTATCTTAAAAAGATTTCATGGGAGCCCGAATTATAAACATTGAGTTCATTCGTATTGTAATCATAGGCATAACCAAAAATGATCTGGGGTGTGATCTGCATGCCCAGGACCCCACTTAGCGATTCCTCGAAACGATAGTTAGCCCCCAAGCTTAGGGTATCATAGAAAAGAAAATTGGCAGAAACATCTTTCGATAAGGGGTTGCCCTGCACAAACTTCAGATAAAATGAGGGTTTAAATTTAATATCCTCCGCTAATTGGAATACATGTCCTCCTATGAGGTAATACTGCAATCTTTCGGTTTCTTCTGCCTCCTTAAATTCCTCGTAGCGCACATTAGGGATCAGGTTGGGAATAGAAAATCCTATGTAGGATCTCTGGTTATAGAAAAAGCTCCCTACGCCCAGGTTGGGAAGTAATTTACTGTTGATGTTGGTGTTGAATACTGCTTCCGGATCCCGGAATCTTCCCCTGGACCAGTCTATGGATAATAACCTGACCCCGGCTTTAATGCCGAGGCCCAAACGGGCGCCGGAAGAATTCAGGATTAAGGTATGGGCGTAATTGGCATCCATATAGGTTTCCTGGGACGGACCCAGTTCATCCTGTATTACTGAGAGACCTAATCCATCAAATCCCTGTATGGGAGATTCAATACTAAAAGTCATGGTACGGGGAGCGCCTTCAATACCCGACCACTGGCTGCGATACAGGGCCATTAAAGTCAGATCTCCCCTGGAACCGGTATATCCCGCATTAACGGTCATAGGGTTAAATTGATACTGGGTATACTGGGGATTTTGCTGCGCCCGAATATATAATATACCAAACAGTATAAGGATTAAGGTTATATGGGAGTGAAATAATTTCATTTTATATTTTTCGGGGGATTTTATATCATCGACTTATATATAGCCAACCTGTTCTGTCCGGTGTTTTTCCATCACCTAAACTCAGGATGTAAAAATAAGTGCCTGTGCTCAATTCCTTTTCTGGGTCATAACTTGATTTAGACTTATTAATACCTCTCCAGCTGTTATCGTACCCGGGTTCATCAAAGACCTTAGAACCCCAGCGGTCAAAGACCTGCAAGCGACTGTTAGGGTATTCTTCTATGCATTCTATATACAGCACGTCATTTAGTCCGTCGTCATTAGGGGAAAACTCGTTGTAGACCACGAGGCAGTCCTCTTTAAAATTAATGATAGCGGTATCCGTGTCCTGCCCGCCCTCATCGATCAACTGGTCGGAATAGGTTATCTGGGCGATATTCTCATAATCCCCTCCATCGGTTACTTTAACGATCATGGTCAGGGTAGCGCTCAGCCCGGGTCCTAACATGGGAACAGACCAGGAAGAGCCTTCAAAATACCCAATACTGGCAATGACTGATTCCAGGGCATAGCCGGATGGCAATTCGTCTTGTACCACAATATTCGTAGCCTCCCGATCACCGGTATTGCTGAGCGTAATGGTAAAGGTCACGGAATCCCCTATACGGACCTCGGTGGTCTCTACTTCTTTGGTCAGCACTAATCTCGCCATGGGCACAGTCAATTCAACGCCGTCTTCATCATCCTGGTCCTGGTCCCCGTCATCGTTCCCGGGTTGAGAATCAGGGTCAGCCTGGTCTGTTGCTGCGATTTCGGCAATATTCCTGTACTCCCCGGCAAGGCCCGTGGAAGGCAATATCCTGACTTCATAAGAAAGGCTATTAGTGCCAACCGGAATTTCCGGGATATGCCATTGGATAAGATTATCACTTATGTCCGCTCCTGGCGCAGAAACAAGTTCAAATCCCGGGGGCAGCTGGTCGATCAGTAAGACGTTGGTAGCGCTATCCGGCCCGTAGTTGGTTATGTTTAATGTAAATATGACAATATCATCTACGTTTGGAGCTATTTCATTTACTTGTTTTTCCAATTCAAGGTCTGCCATAGGCCTTACAGTATTGATCCCGGAAGTAGCAGAATTGTCTGATGGAGCTGTATCCGCCTGGTCCAATCCTATGATACTAACCGAATTGCTGTACGGACCTGTAGGGTTAACCATGGCTTCTACACTTAATGTTGCCGATTCACCATTGGGTAACTCCGGTATATTCCATAGTGAGGTCTCCCGGGAATAGTCTCCTGTAGTGGCGGTGGCCCTAAGCAGCTCATAGCCCGCCGGGATATTTTCTGAAATACTTATTCCTGTGGCCGAGTAAGGCCCCTGGTTACGAACAATTATAGTAAATACAACAAGCTCACCTGTGGCAGCTTCGTTCTTGTCTATAGTTTTAGTTAATGCAAGTTCGGCTGTCGGGGTAGGAATTGTGAATTGAGCCTCATCGTCTTCACTCTGGTCCCCATCATCGTTTTTGGGGTCAGAATCAGGATCCTGCTGATCCAACGCGGTCACCTGTACCATATTCCGGTATTCACCCTCGGTACCACTGGGAGGATTGACCCGAACTGTATAATTTATTTCATGTTGTCCTACTGCAACTTCGGCTAAGGACCATTCTATTTTATTGCCGGTAATTTTCCCATTATTTGCTGCGGAAATTGGCGTGAAACCAATTGGTATATTATCGAGTATACTAACGTTGGTGGCTTTATCCGGCCCATGGTTAGTGACCGTTAAGGTAAAGGTGATTTCATCACCGACATTAGGGGTGGTATTATCCGAAGATTTATCCAGTTCCAGGTCTGCCAGGGCGTTAACTTCAATGGTTATACTATCGGTATTTGCACAACCGCCTGCCCCGGTACCCGTAACGGTAAAGGTGGTGGTGGCAAATAACTGGACAGGCTCACCATCCATGATACCCTGGTCCCAGGTATAACTCTCGGCCCCGGTTCCTGTCAGGGTAACAAAATCCCCGGAACTTATAGATAACGAGGACGCATTCGCCTTCACTTCCGGGCCTGGTTGCAGGCTGAGGGTGGCAGGATTAGAATTGATATCACAGACGAATGAAGCTCCGGACATTAGGGCCCTGAAACTTTTTCCGTTCAAACTTAAAGGGGCGTTTAGTATCTGTAAACTGTCCGTATCTGTACCCTGGTAGATCGTATCGTCTACCAAATTAGTCCATGCGTCGCCATCAAAGACCTGCCACTGGTATTGGGTCGCTTGATCCGCTTCAACCCTAAAGATCACATCATCTCCTTTACAGCGTATTTGGTTTTCTGGATGACGCGTTATGGTCGGTGCCGTGGCTTCACGGAAATCATAAATTCCATTAGCGTCATTATCCATGGGTAGTCGGTAAGGGGCAAAGCGCACTGTACCATCTGTATTGATCAAGGGGGGTGATCCGGTACCGTAAAAGGGATTGTCTCCCCCGTCTGCATCGGCTTTAAAATGCGCCTCGTTAGCATCACTGCAACCATCCGAATCGCTGTCGTTCTCCAGGTAATCCTTTAAGCCGCCAACATCAGAATCGCTCAGGGTATAATTAAGAATCCCGGAATCGTTAGTAGTCTCCACGGTATCGGCCATCCCGTTATCACCGAAGGGACCGTTCAGGATTCCCCGGGTGTGATTCTCGCCGTGCCCGCCTTCAACCGCATCGTATATACCGTCATTATCACTGTCCAGGTCCAGGTGGTTGGGCACCCCATCAAAGTCGGCATCCATCATATAGCGGACCGGGTTAATGTAGTTGGTCACACATAAGAATTCTATATGGTGTAACCTGCGTAAAGACTTAGCGCCTGCGACTCGCGCCATGGCACCAACCCTGATGGTCATCTCAGATTTGGAGGTGTAATGAACTCCAAAATTAGCTTGGGGGTTTGCATTACTGGCTCCATTATAAGTGACCGTACCGGAGGTGCCCAC